>NZ_JBEHZD010000704.1:0-3331 GCF_040240285.1 Streptomyces sp. HSW2009
CCGTCGCGCCTGCCCGGGCGGAGGTCGCCGGGTGCTGTCCCGTCAGCGCCCGGCGCCCCCGCCACCTCGCGCCCCCGGCCGCGGCCACCCCCCGGGCGGGGCGCCCCCCGGGGGGGGGCCCCCCCCCGGGGGCGGGCGGCCCCCGCCCGCCCGGGGCGAGCCACGCCAGCGTGCCGCCGGCCGCCGCGAGCAGGGCGAGGGCCAGCGCGGCGCGCCGGGCCGTCGGACGGAGTACAGAAGACGTTCGTTCCATGGCCACCGAACGTAGGAGTGGCCATGCCCCTGGGGCCCGGGACGAACGGCAGGCCCCACCCCCCACCTTCGTCAGGGTTGACGTGCGGCTGGGCGGGTGCTGGGGGTGGGGCGGACGGGCCTGACGCGGGGGCCCGGTCAGTGTCCTGTGGTCAGGGTGTCGGGCTGCCGGTCGGCTGTGGTGCGGTGGTGGTGTCCTCGGTCGCCGCCGGGAGGCTGTCCATGAAGGAGCTGACCGAGAAGACGGCGCGCCCGGGTCCCGGCGGGCCGTACCCGGGCGGCGAGCTGAGGCCGAACTCCTCCAGCGTCGCCCGGTAGCTCTCCAGCAGTCGGATGTGGTACTCCAGCGGCGCGCCCTGCGGGTTGGCCTTGCCGAGCGGGGTGGTGGGCTCGGGGCACCAGGTGGTGAAGCGCGGTACGACGCCGTGCGACATGAAGAAGCGCAGGCCCTCGGTGGTGGAGTCGATGGCCTCGCCGACCGTGGTGAAGCCGAACGGCTCCGCCATCTCCACGCCCGCCACGAAGTTGGGGATCACGTTGCGGGCACCGAAGACCTCGGTGGAGTCCAGAATCCGCCGGTGCCACTCGTCGCGGCCGACGTAGCGCTCCTTGCCCGGGCAGTACAGCTCGAACAGCCGGCGGTCCCACACCTCGAAGTTGGGGTGGTAGATGCGGATGCCGTAGTCGTGGAAGCGCTGGACGTCATCGCGCGGCAGTGCCTGCGCGACGACCTTGCCGATCCACCGGCCGGGGAAGCGCTCCTCGATGGCCTTGGCGTAGTGGCCGTAGAAGTCGGCCTCGTCCCGGCCGCCGACGTGCGAGGTGATGGAGCCGCCGGTGAGGGTGTACGCCTGGGAGGCGCGCGCCGTGTCGTACCGGTCGATGATCTCCAGCGCCTCCAGGACCTCTTCGACGGGTTTGACGCCGGTGTACGGGCGGCCGGCCGCCTTGTGCTGGCGCCAGTTGTGGTTGATGTCGCAGTACTGGCACTCCTCCTTGGCGCCGAAGTACTGGCAGACCCGGAAGACCGTCAGGTACACGAGGTAGCCCCACTGGATGGTGGGGGCGACCTCCATGACCGACTTCCCGTTCGCGAGGGTGTGCCGGTAGTAGTCGGGCATCGGCGGCAGCCCCACCTCGGCGATCCGCACGCCGTCCAGGTAGAGCCCGAGCGCACCGTCGGCGCCGGCCCGCACCACGTACGGCGCATCGGGGTTGACCCGCACGGAGACCACGGTGCGGCGCAGTTCGTACGGGCCGCCGGTGAGCACGATCTCCTCCGGCGGCCGGTTGAGCGCAGCCTCGCCGAGTTCGGGGAGGGTGCGGTGGTCGAAGGAGAAGATGAAGTACGACTTGGGCTTGACGTCGCCGGCCCCGTCGGCGCCGCTGAGGGCGGACGCGTCGAAGGCCATGCCGCCCCGGAGCAGGTCTTCCTTGATCACCGCTTCCCGCGGGACGTGTGGGAAGCGTTCCATCAGGTCTTCGACCAGCGCGGTCCGGCTCTGGCTCTCCATGTTCTGCTCCATCCCTGACGTCCTGGGACGCCGCCGGTGGGCGACTCCCGGCCCTCGCCCCTTCATTGCACCAGAGCGCCCGCGGGCCGGGCCGTGCGGGGTGCGGCGTGGGTGGTGGGTGGTGCCTGGTACGAGCCGGTGGGCGGGGTCGGATCGGCCTGGCGGGTGGTGCCGGATGTGGCCCGGTGGGTGATGCCGGTTGCGGTCCGGTGGGGGTGTCCCCTGCGGCCCGGCGGGTCCGGCCCGACCTGCGGGACCGGGGCGGTTCGCGCACCATGGCGAGGTGGGGCCGGAGCGGCCCGCCGGGGGCCGCGTGCGCTCTCCGGCGGCTCGCCACGCGGCGCACGCCGGGCGCGGCGAGGGGCGCCCGGCGTACAGTGGCGGTCCGTCGACGGACGACCGACCGTCCGTCACGGCCCAGGCCATCCGGTGTCCCCCGGTCCCGTCCGGCACGGCCATGCCGCCGCGGCTGGCACCGGTCAGGACGCCGAGCGAGGTGCACCCGTATGCGACGCGCGGACCACAGCGAGGAGCCCGTATCCGCCCTCAGCAACCCCGCCGGGGTCGTCCTCGACGCCCGCGGCACCGTGCTGGGCTGGACGGACGAGGCGTCGGCGCTGCTCGGGCTGAGCGACGAGGAGGCGTGCGGGCGGCACATCAGCACGCTGCTGGCCGGGCGCGGGCAGTGGCGGCAGGCGCTCGGCACCCGTAGGGCGGGCGGCTGGGAGGGGCAGGCCAGGCTGCGGCACCGGGCGGGGCACGAGGTCCCGGTGATCTTCCGGGTGCTCGGCCTCAGCAGCGGCCCGCACGGCGAGGCCCGCCATCTGGTGCTCGCCGCCGCGGCCGACACCTACGAGCGGTGGCGGCAGGACATCGCCTTCTCGCACGAACTGTTCTTCCAGGACCGGATGGGTCTCGCCCTGTTCGACGTGGACCTACGGCTGGTGCGCACCAATGCGCACCTGTTCTGGTACTCGGGCGTCCCCACCGGCCTGGCCGGCCACCGGCTGGGCGACTTCCTGTACGCGGCGGACGCGGCGGCCGTCGAGGAGCACCTGGCCGAGGTGTTGCGCACCGGCGATCTACGGCTCGGCGTGGAGGTGCTGATCCGCACCCTGGAGGACCCGCGCGGCGGCCGGCACATGACGATCTCGGCCTGCCGGCTGCGGGACCCGCACGACGGGGGGCTGGTCGGGGTCGCCGCGTTCTTCACCGACATCACGGACCACGTGCGCACCAGGGAGCGGCTCGACCTGCTGCACCGGGCGGCGGCCGTGCTCGGCGAGTCGCTGTCGATCATCCGTACCTGTGAGGACCTGGCGGGCGTGTTGGCGCCGGGCCTCGCCGACCTGGTCGCCGTGGACCTGGCCGATCCGGTGTTGATCGGCGAGGAGCCGGCGCACGACGGGGAGCACCTGTTCGCGCTGCGGCGGATGGCGGTGGCCGGTGCCGACGGCGCGGCGCTGCCGACCGGGCCGATGCCACTGGGCAGCATCGACGCCCACCGGGCGACGGACATCACGGCCGCGGCCGAGGCGGTCGACGGCGGCCGGTCCGACGCGGTC
>NZ_JBEHZD010000705.1:0-3387 GCF_040240285.1 Streptomyces sp. HSW2009
CGGTGGTGCACGCGGCCCCGCGGGGTGCGCGGGCGCCGGGAAGGTGTGGGCGGGAGGCGTGCCCTACCCGCCCCCGGTGTGGTGGGGCGGGGTGGGCGGTCCCGGTGCCGCGGGCCCCTGGTCGGGGGTGGCCCGAAGGGCCCGCGGCGGCGGGGCTCAGCCCAGTACGGCCAGCGCGTCGATCTCGATGAGCAGCCCGGCGGGCAGGCCCACGTAGACCGTCGTACGGGCCGCCGGGACCTCCTTCAGGTCGGCGAAGTACTCGTTGTAGATCGCGTTCATCTCGGCGAAGTGGTCGACGTCGGTGAGGTAGACGCGCAGCATCAGCACGTCCTCCCAGCTCGCGCCGCCCTCCTCCAGGATCGCCTTGACGTTGGCGAAGGTCTGCAAGGTCTGCTCGCGCAGCGTCGGCCCGGCCGGCGTCGGGGCCTGGCCTTCGACTGCGGGCAGGAACCCGACCTGGCCGGCGACCTGGAGGATGTTGCCCTTCCGCACGCCGTGCGAGAACTTCGCCGGCGGCGCGGTGTGGGTGGCGGGCGTGATGGCCGTCTTCTGGAGCTTGTCGCTCATGCGGGGACTTCCTCTGCTTTCACTCTGGTGCACGGACGGGTCACACCGCCCCGGCTGGTCCGGCCGGTTCGGCTGACTCGCTTCATTTCATCTGGATCGGCCGGGGCCCGTACGCATGCGCGCGAGGACACGGGCACGGACGCCGGTACGCGCGCGAGCGCGGGCGCGGGCGTTCGGTAACGGGGAGCCGTAGCCGGTGGAGCCGTGGACGAGGGTCATTGGTGCCGTCCCGAATACTCGCGGGTGATCGCGTCGGCGGTGTGCCGGACCAGCGGAAGCAGGGTCAGCAACTCTTCGGCGGTGACCACCACGTTGGGGGCCGAGACCGAGCACGCGGCGACCACCCGGCCGTCGGCGCCACGGATCGGCGCGCCCACGCAGTTGATGGACTCCTCGTGTCCGCCCAGGTCACTGGCCCAGCCCTGGTCGCGCACCTTGACGAGTTCGGCCAGGAAGGCGGCCGGGCCCGGCGTCGAACGGGAGGTGTAGAGCGGGTATTCGAGCCGTTCGGCGATGGCCCGCCGCTCCGGTTCGGGCAGGTCGGCGAGGAGGAGCTTGGCGACGGCGGCCACGGTGATGGCGACCGGCTTGCCGATCCGCGAGTACATCCGGACCGGGTAGCGGCTCTCCACCTTGTCGATGTAGAGCACCTCGTTCTCCTCGTACACCGCGAGGTGCACCGTGTGCCCGCACTTCTCGTTGAGGGCCACCAGGTGGGGGTGGGCGATCTCGCGCACGTCCAGGTTCTCGACGGCCTCCTGGGCGAGCGCGAACAGCCGGGCGCCCAGCCGGTAGCGCTGGTCCTGCTGGCGGTAGACCATGCCGTGCTCGTGCAGCGTGCGCAGCAGCCGCAGGGCCGTTGACTTGTGGACGCCGAGCCGCGTCGCGACCTGCTCCAGGTTGGCCGGGCCCGCCGCGAGCAACGGCAGGATGCTGAGCGCACGGTCAACGGTCTGACTCATCGGTTACGTACCTCCGGGTTAGGTACCCCTACGGTAGGTACCTCCGGAGCGGGGGCCTCTCCCCCGTCGGCGCGCGCGCTGCCGTGAGCCGCCGCGTCCGCGCCGTCGTGCGCCGTTGCGCTCGTACGCGCGGGGTCTGCCGCAGCCGTCCACCCCGCCGCGAGCCGCAACGCGCCCCACGCTTCCGGGTCGAGGGCGGCCAACCGGTCGGCGTGCTCCCGGGTGGGCGGCGAGGCCAGGTCGCCGGGGACGGTGAGGGCCGCGGCGGCCAGCAGGTGGCCGTGCCGGATGCGGGCGAAGACCGGCAGCCCGCGCAGGGTGGCCGAGAGGAATCCGGCGGCGAACGCGTCGCCCGCGCCCACCGGGGCGACCACGGCCACGCGCAGCGCGGGCGCGTACGTCCCGGTGTCACCGGGGGCGGGCCCGGCGGCGGGCGCGCCGGCAACGGAACTGGGGGCGGCGGGCCCCGCGGCGCCGTCCTCGCGCGCGTACACCGTCACCCCCTCCGCACCGTGCTTGACGACCAGGACGGCGGGTTCGGGCAGGGCGGCGCGGATGGCGGCGGGGCCGCGCAGGCCCCAGGCCGCCTCCGCCTCGTCCTCGCCGACGAAGACCAGGTCGCAGCCGCGGGCGAGGTCGGCGAGCAGTGCGGGGCCCGGGGCACCGGCCGGGGCGGCTGCGGCCCGCGCCCGCCACAGCCCGACCCGGTAGTTGACGTCGAAGGAGATCCGCGGACGGCCGGGGGCCGGCGTGGTGAGTTCGCGCAGCAGGGCCAGGCAGTCGTCGGACAGCACCGCGGTGATGCCGGACAGGTGCAGCACCCGGCCGCCCCACAGCGCCGCGCGGTCGAAGCCGCCGGGCGGCATCGCGGCGGCGGCCGAACCCGCGCGGTAGTAGACGACCTCGGAGCCGCCGGCGGGCGCGGCGGCCTCGACCGACCGCTCCCCCGCCGTGCGGAAGTAGATGCCGGTGGGCCGGTACGGGTCGCGCTGGACCGCCGCGGTGTCCACGCCGGTGCCGGCGATGGCCGCCACCAGGTGGTCGCCGAAGCCGTCGGCGCCGACCCGGCTCACCCAGCGCGCCGCATGGCCGGAACGCGCCAGGGTGCAGGCCACATTGGACTCGGCCCCGCCGATTCCGCGGTCGAAGCCGGGCACGTCGGCGAGTCGGCCCGGTTGCCGGGGAACGAACGTGACCATGGACTCGCCGAGGCACACGACATCGACGTCCGGGCTGCTCGCGGCTGCGGTCACGATGGCTTTTGCTCCTATCGCACGGTCTGCGGTCTCCGGCCGGGCCCCCGCCCGCCCCGCCGTACCCGCCGTTCCCGTCCCAGGGGCGCCGGTCGGGCGCCTGGGGGCGGTACGGGCCGGTACGGCCGGTGTGGCTGGTGTGACAGATGGGGCCTGGCGTTTCGGTGGGCGGTTCGCACCGTTGACCCGGCGCTTGCCGGGATGTTAGACAGCAGTAAGCGATATACGCAATGGATGTTGCAGTATATGCAACACAATCTTTGGGGGGCTCGATGGCCACCGAGAACAGCAGGGGCGTGGACCCGGTCGCCGCGCCGACGACGCGCCCCGCCGGGACGCACCCCGAGACCGCCGGCGCCGCGGCCCGCCACCAACCGGCACCGGCACCGGCACCGGCACCCAAGGCGGGCCAGACCGCGGGGCCGCCCGCCGGCCAGGACCACGACGGCGCGGCCCCCGACCGGCACGCGGCCGACGACCACGCCGGGCCCACCGCCGCCCCGTCCGGGCACCCGACCGCGGCGCCCCCCCCCCCGGCCCCCGCCCCCCCCCCCCCCCCCCCCCCCCCCCCCCCCCCCCGCGCGGGCCCCCCCCCCCCCCCC
>NZ_JBEHZD010000706.1:0-3376 GCF_040240285.1 Streptomyces sp. HSW2009
GCGGGGGGGGGGGGGGGCGCCCGGGCCGGGGTCTGTATCTGCCCCGGCTCCCGCGGGGCCAGCGGCCACGACCCGCGCGCGGAGCCGGCGTTGCTGCGCGCGTACGAGACCGACAAGGCGGTGTACGAGGTGCTGTACGAGGCCAGGCACCGGCCCGACTGGCTGCCCGTGCCGCTGGCCGCGATCCGCCGACTGGCCGCGACGGCACACGGGACTGCGGCAGGGGCGGTAGCGACAGCGACCACGACGGCGCCAGCGACGGCCCGCCATCCGGACTGAGCCCGCGCGGCCCGCCGCCCGCCCCGTCCCGGCCCCGTCCCCAGCCCCGTGTGCCGTTCGTTCTTCCCCTGCTCCGTTCCGCTCCCCGCTTCCCGTCTTCACTCCCCGACACCCGCCCCAGCCCTCCCCCTTCCCCGCAGGAGACACCCCGTGACCGTCCGCCCGCCCTCCGGCTCCCGGCCCGGGGAGTCCGCCGTCGACCGGCGCGCCCACCGGCCGGCCGCCCCACAACCAACCCCCCGCGCGGCGCAGTCGTCGGGCCCCGCCGCGCCACGGCGCCCGTACGCCGCGGACTCCGGCCTCGACCGGCCCTCGTACGACGGCCGGCCCACGCCCCGTGCGCCCCGGCTGCCCGCACCGCCCGCGACCGTCACCGCATCCGCCTCCGCCCCGACGGCACCCGTCCCCGCCGCCCCCGCCGTTCCCGCCGCCTTCGCGCGCGCGGGCGCGCCCGCGAGGCCGGTGGCCAGCGGACCCGCAGGGGACGGAGCGGGCCGGGCCGCGCGGGCCGACGGGCTCGAACCGCAGGAGCGGGACCGGCTGTTGACCGGTGCGCACCACGACCCGCATGCGGTGCTCGGGGCGCACCCGGTGGCGGGCGGGGTGCGGTTCCGAGTGCTGCGCCCGTACGCCAGCGCCGTCGCGGTCGTCGTCGACGGGCGGCCGACGGAGCTGTGGTCGGAGGGCGACGGCCTGTTCGGCGGCGTGCTCCCGCTGGCGACGGTGCCCGCGTACCGGCTGCGGGTGGCGTACGGGGAGGCCGGTTCCGGCGCGGTCGCGGAGGCCGCTCGGCCGGTGGAATCCGCGGAGTCCGCCGTACGTACGGAGCGGACGGGGCAGACGGAGCGGGCAGGCCGCACGGAGCCCGCTGAGCTGACGGGCCAGCCGGGCCGCACGAGGCAGACAGGGCAGACGGAGCAGACGGAGCCGCTGGTCGACGATCCGTACCGCTTTCTGCCCGCGCTCGGCGCATTCGACCTGCATCTGATCCGTGAGGGGCGGCACGAGGAGCTGTGGCGGGCGCTCGGCGCGCAGCCGATGGTGCACCAGGGGGTGGCCGGGACGCGGTTCACGCTGTGGGCGCCGAACGCCCGCGGGGTGCGAGTCAGCGGGGACTTCTCGTACTGGGACGGGACCGCCTACCCGATGCGGTCGCTGGGCGCCAGCGGGGTGTGGGAACTGTTCCTGCCCGGGGTCGGCCCGGGGGCGCTGTACAAGTTCGACATCACCCGGCCCGACGGGTCGCACACGCTGCGCGCCGACCCGATGGCGCGGCGCACCGAGTGCCCGCCGGCGACCGCGTCCGTCGTCCACGCCTCGGACTACGACTGGCAGGACGGGGCGTGGCTGGAGCGGCGGGGCGCGCTGCCGGTGCACGCCGCGCCGTTCTCCGTCTACGAGGTGCACCTGCCGTCCTGGCGCCCCGGCCTCGGCTACCGCGAACTGGCCGAACAACTCCCCGGCTACGTCAAGGACCTGGGCTTCACGCACGTGGAGTTCATGCCGCTCGCCGAGCACCCGTTCGGCGGCTCCTGGGGCTACCAGGTCACCGGCTTCTACGCGCCGACGGCCAGGCTCGGCACCCCGGACGACCTCAAGTACCTCATCGACGCGCTGCACCGGGCCGGCATCGGGGTGCTCCTCGACTGGGTTCCGGCGCACTTCCCGCGGGACGAGTGGGCGCTGGCCGAGTTCGACGGCCGACCGCTGTACGAACACGCGGACCCGGCGCGGGCCGCGCACCCCGACTGGGGGACGCTGGAGTTCGACTACGGCCGGCGCGAGGTGCGCAACTTCCTGGTGGCCAACGCGGTGTACTGGTGCGAGGAGTTCCACGTCGACGGGGTGCGGGTGGACGCCGTGGCCTCCATGCTCTACCTGGACTACTCGCGCGAGCCCGGCGGCTGGACCCCGAACGTGCACGGCGGCCGGGAGGACCTGGACGCGGTCGCCTTCCTCCAGGAGATGAACGCCACGGTCTACCGGCGCTGCCCGGGCGTGGTGACCATCGCCGAGGAGTCCACCGCCTGGGACGGCGTCACCCGCGCCACCCACCACGTGGGCCCCGGCGGCTTCGGCGGCCTCGGGTTCGGGCTGAAGTGGAACATGGGCTGGATGCACGACTCGCTGAGCTACATCGGGCACGAGCCGGTGCACCGCGCGTACCACCACCACGAGATGACGTTCTCGATGGTGTACGCGTACTCGGAGAACTACGTGCTGCCCATCTCGCACGACGAGGTGGTGCACGGCAAGCGGGCGCTGGTGTCCAAGATGCCCGGCGACTGGTGGCAGCAGCGCGCCAACCACCGCGCGTACCTCGGCTTCATGTGGGCCCACCCGGGCAAGCAACTCCTGTTCATGGGGCAGGAGTTCGCGCAGGGAGCGGAGTGGTCGGAGCCGCACGGGCCGGACTGGTGGCTACTCGACCCCTCGTACGCGGCCGAGCCCGACCACCGCGGCGTACGGGACCTGGTGCGCGAACTCAACGCGCGCTACCTGGCGACGCCCGCACTGTGGGAGCGCGACACGGCGCCCGACGGGTTCGCCTGGATCGACGGGGACGCGGCGCAGGACAACGTGTTCGCCTTCTCGCGGCACGCGGCCGACGGCAGCCCGCTGGTGTGCGTGAGCAACATGTCGCCGGTCGTCCGGCACGGGTACCGGATCGGCGTGTCGGACGAGGTGCCCGCGTGGGTGGAGGTGCTGAACACGGACGAGGAGCGGTACGGCGGCAGCGGCGTCGGCAACCCCGACCCGCTCAAGGCCGAACCGACCGGCTGGCACGGCCGCCCCGCCTCCCTCGCCCTCGTCCTGCCACCACTGGCCACGGTGTGGCTGCGGCCGTTCTGAGCGGGGCGGGGCGGGGCGGGAGTTGCGGTGGGGGTGGGGGTGCGGGAGCGGGAGCGGAGGCTGTGGGGTGGCGCCGGGCGCGGCACGGGGCGCACACCGGAGCGTGGTACGGGGCGCGGCACGGGGTCGCGGTACGGGGCTCCGTACGGAGCGCGGCACGGGGCGGCAGCGGGGGGGGGGGGGGGCCCCCCCCCCCCCCCCCGCCCCCGCCGCCGCGCGCCCCCGCGCCCGCCCCCCCCCCCCC
>NZ_JBEHZD010000707.1:0-3371 GCF_040240285.1 Streptomyces sp. HSW2009
CCCCCGGCCCCCCCCCCCCCCCCCCCCCCCCCCCCCCCCCCCCCCCCCCCCCGCCCCGGCCCGGGCCCCCCCCCCCCCCCCGCCCGGGGGGGGGCGCGGCGCACTTCTCGGCGAGGCACCCGGCTGCGCCCCGCCCCGCGAGCCCCGACCTGATCGCCTCCCGCCCCACCACCCATCACGCACCGTGACGAGCGGACCGGCCGGCTCCATCCCGGCGGAGCCGACGAACCCGCTGGTAGCCGGCCCACCACCGGCCCCGGCGCACCCGTTTCAGGCCAGGCGTGCAGTACGCTTCGCGCCCCTTCGCACACCCCGCGCGCGCCGGGCGCAGCAGGACGTAGGGCACATTGCGTACAGGGGTCCGGGGCGTCCGAACGCCGGCCGTCGCGAGAGGTTTCGTGACCGCAACCGTACGATGACCTGGAGGGCCCGCGTCCCGGACCGGGAAGTGGCAGTCGCCCTCTTGAGTGCGTGCCCCGGGTGGCTTTAGGTGGTGTGGGGGGCGATAAGCCCCCACACCGAGCCGGACCCCTCGGTCCGGCGGACGGGAGGCCATGCCATGCC
The DNA here is from genome assembly GCF_040240285.1 of Streptomyces sp. HSW2009. NCBI lineage: Bacteria > Bacillati > Actinomycetota > Actinomycetes > Kitasatosporales > Streptomycetaceae > Streptomyces > Streptomyces sp. HSW2009. The sequence goes on from NZ_JBEHZD010000707.1 coordinate 565, forward strand.
CGAACAACTACGGCCGTCCAGGGCACAGACGGTCACCGAAGCCGAGGTGGAAGCCCTGGTCCACGGCATCTGTTTCAAGACCGGCCCGCCCAGTCGACTGGGAGTCGAACTGGAATGGCTGGTGCACGACCTGCACGACCCCCTGCATCTGGTGCAACCGTCGCGGTGGAGCTCCGCGACCGACGGCCTACGGGCCCTTCCGCTCCGGTCCGCCCTGACCTTCGAACCGGGCGGTCAGCTCGAACTCAGCTCCCGCCCCGCCTCCTCGCTCACCTCCTGCATCCAGGAGATGACCCAGGACCTCGCGGCGGTCAGAGCGTTCCTGGCGCCCCTCGGGCTCGGCCTCGCAGGCCACGGCCACGACCCCTGGCGCCCACCCCGCCGCATGCTCACCCAGGCCCGCTACTGCGCGATGGAGCAGTACCTGGACCGCTGGGGGCCCGCGGGCCGCACCATGATGTGCCGGTCGGCCTCCGTACAGGTCTGCGTGGACGCCGGGCACGAGGAACCAGGCCCGCTCGGGTACGGGCGGCGCTGGCGGCTGGCGCACCTGCTGGGCGCGGTGCTGGTGGCCGCGTTCGCCAACTCCCCGCTGGACCAGGGCCGGCCCACCGGCTGGCGCTCCACCCGGCAGGCGGCCTGGGCGGCGATCGACCCCGGCCGCACCCAGGCCCCCGCGGGCGGGCAGGACCCGCGGGCCGACTGGACGCGGTACGTGCTGGCGGCCCCCGTGATGTGCGTACGGGACGAGGACGGCGGCAGCGGGCCGTGGCAGGTGCCCGACGACGCGCTCAGCCGGCGCGACTGGGTCCGCCGGGGCCACCCGCGACCGCCGAGCCTGGACGACGTGGCCTACCACATCTCCACGCTCTTCCCCCCGGTCCGCCCGCGCGGGCACCTGGAGCTGCGCATGATCGACGCGCAGCCGGGGACGGACGGCTGGATGGTGCCGCTGGCGGTGACGGCCGCGCTGTTCGACGACCCGCAGGCCGCGGAGGCCGCGTACCGCGCGGTCAAACCGCTGGCCGACATGGCGGGCGCCTCGCCCGCGCCGCGCAACCCGCTGTGGGAGCGGGCGGCCCAACAGGGCCTTGGCGACCCGGAGTTGCACGCGGCTGCCGTGGCCTGCTTCGCCGCCGCGCAGGAGGCGCTGCCCCGGCTCGGCGCACCGCCGACGGTCGCCGCCGCCGTCGCGGCCTTCGACGACCGCTATGTCGCGCGGGGTCGATGTCCCGCCGACGACGTGCTCGACTCCATATCCGGGAAGGACGATCGCCCATGACCGGCACCGGACAGGGCACCGACCCCGCCGCCGACACCGGGCCCGACACCGCACCCGGCGCCACCGCAGGCACTGACCCGGAGCAGCTCAGGGCGCGCGCCCTGGACGCGCTGACCACCGCGCGGGCCCGCACCGCGCTGCTGACCGGCTCCGTGGACGACGCGGAGCTCACCGCCCAGCACTCGCCGCTGATGTCGCCGCTGGTGTGGGACCTGGCGCACATCGGCAACCAGGAAGAACAGTGGCTGCTGCGGACGGTGGCCGGCCGCACCCCGCTGCGGCCCGAGATCGACTCGGTCTACGACGCGTTCGAGCACCCGCGGGCCGAACGCCCCACGCTGCCGCTGTTGCCGCCCGCCGAGGCGCGCGGCTACGCGGCGGACGTCCGGGGCCGCGTCCTGGACGTACTGGAGCGCACACCGCTGCACGGCGGGCCGCTGCTGGACGCGGCCTTCGCCTTCGGCATGATCGCCCAGCACGAGCAGCAGCACGACGAGACCATGCTCATCACCCACCAGTTGCGGCGCGGCCCGGTGGCGCTGACCGCCGCTGACCCGCCGCCGGCCCCTGCGGACGCCGCCGCGCTCCCGGCGGACGTGCTGGTGCCCGGCGGGGAGTTCACGATGGGCACCTCGACCGAGCCCTGGGCGCTGGACAACGAGCGTCCGGCGCACCGCAGGGAGGTCGCCGCGTTCCGCATCGACACGGTGCCGGTGAGCAACGGTGCCTTCGTGCGCTTCATCGAGGACGGTGGGTACGCGGAGCCGCGCTGGTGGCATCCGCAGGGCCTGGCGATGGTCCGCGAGCACGGGCTGACGGCGCCGCTGTTCTGGCACCGCGAGGGCCGGCAGTGGCTGCGGCGCAGGTTCGGCGTCCGCGAGCCGGTGCCGCTGGACCAGCCGGTGGTGCACGTGAGCTGGTACGAGGCGGACGCGTACGCCCGGTGGGCGGGGCGGCGGCTGCCGACCGAGGCGGAGTGGGAGGTGGCCGCCCGGCTCGACCCGGCCACCGGCCGCTCGCGCCGCTACCCGTGGGGCGACGCCGACCCCACCGCCGACCACGCCAACCTGGGTCAGCGGCACCTGTCGCCGGCACCGGTGGGCAGCTATCCGCAGGGCGCGTCGGCGCTGGGCGTGCGACAGTTGATCGGCGACGTGTGGGAGTGGACGGCCAGCGACTTCCTGCCCTACCCGGGCTTCGTGGCCTTCCCCTACCGGGAGTACTCGCAGGTGTTCTTCGGCGCCGCGCACAAGGTGCTGCGCGGCGGCTCCTTCGCCGTGGACCAGGTGGCCTGCCGGGGCACCTTCCGCAACTGGGACCTGCCGGTGCGCCGGCAGATCTTCGCCGGCTTCCGCACCGCCTGCGACGTACCCTCGGACCAGCGACTGGAGCAACGGCCGGAACAGCAACCGGGCCGGCAACCGCACCGACGACTGGACCGGCGATGAGCGGGGCAGGACGCACCGCGAGCGTGCGGGCCCCGCGCCCCCCGGGCCGGGGACGGGGCCCCAGAAGTTCCCCCCCC
>NZ_JBEHZD010000708.1:0-3363 GCF_040240285.1 Streptomyces sp. HSW2009
GTGGGCGCGTCCTTGTTAATACCCCCCGGGGGTCCCCGCCGCCGGGCGGCCCGGCGGGAATCCGCCCGGCCGCTACGCGAAGACGACGGTGCGGTGTCCGTTGAGCAGGACGCGGTGTTCGCTGTGCCACTTGACCGCGCGGGCCAGCGCCTGGCACTCCACGTCCCGGCCCACCGCAACGAGCTGGTCCGGGGTGACCTCGTGGCCCACCCGCTCGACCTCCTGCTCGATGATCGGGCCCTCGTCGAGGTCGGCCGTCACGTAGTGCGCCGTCGCACCGATCAGCTTGACCCCGCGCGCGTGGGCCTGGTGGTAGGGCTTGGCGCCCTTGAAGCTCGGCAGGAACGAGTGGTGGATGTTGATGATCCGGCCGGACAGTTGCTTGCACAGGTCGTCCGAGAGCACCTGCATGTACCGGGCGAGCACCACCAGCTCCACCTGCTCGCGCCGCACCAGCTCAAGGAGCTCGGCCTCGGCCGCCGCCTTGGTGTCCGTGGTGACCCGGATGTGGTGGAAGGGGATGTCGTAGGAGGCGACGAGTTCGGCGAAGGTCGGGTGGTTGGAGACGACGGCCACGATCTCGACCGGCAGCGCGCCGATGCTCGAACGGAACAGCAGGTCGTTGAGGCAGTGCCCGAACTTGCTCACCATCAGCACCACGCGCATCTTCGCGTCGGCCCGGTGGATCTGCCAGTCCATCGCGAAGGAGTCGCCGACCGCGGCGAAGCTGGCCCGCAGCTTCTCCACCGTCACCGGCGTCTCGGGCCGCGTCGCCGCCGCGCCCGCACCGTCTCGCTGCCCGCCCGTGAAGTGCACCCGCATGAAGAACAGCCCCGTGTCACGGTCGCCGAACTGCTGGCTGTCCTCGATGTTGCAACCGGTCATGAAGAGGAAGCTGGACACGGCGTGCACGATGCCCTGCTTGTCCGGGCACGACAGCGTCAGCACGTACTGCTCCGGGGCGGGCGGCGGCGCGGGATGCGAGGCGTTCATGGTGCCCAAGCGTCGCACACCGCGCCGGCCGCCGGGCCGGCTGTCCAGCAGGCGGGCCGGCTGCCCAACGGGCGGCCCGGCGGGCCGTCAGACGGACTGGGTCAACTGCGCCAGGGCGTGCAGCGAGCGCGGCGGCACGTCCGCGTCCTCGCCGTCGCTGGCCGCGCGCCGCAGGTGCGCCTCCCGCGCCGCGCGCACCGCCTCCGGCCAGCCGTGGTGCTCCATGTACGTGGAGACGGGGGCGTCGGCACCGACGTCGTGCATGATCCGCAGCACCCGCAGCACGGCCACGTCGACCAGGGCCGCCTCCTGGCTGTCGCGGAAGATCGTCCCGACGTACTTCTCGGCCGACCAGTTGTCCAGCCAGGTGTCCTCCACCAGCCGGTACACGGCGTCGGTGACGTCCCCGTAGCCGTCGTGGCCGGCGAGCCAACAGTCCCGCTGGAAGACCGGGTCGGAGAGCATGTGCAGCGCCGAACGCACGTTGCTGCGCCAGCGCCACCACGGCATGTCTGTGAGGGGCATGGCGCCCATGGTGGTCGAGCGCCTACCGCGACGGGAAGTCTTCTCCGAACCTTGCACAGTATTCGATCGTACGTTCCGCGCCCGACTCCCTCCATCCACCCCCGCAATTCACCTTCGATACACCTTTCATTCTCTCTACAACACTCGGGCGTTTTGGGCGGCACGCAAGGGTCTGTTCCCATGAACGGTCGGCGACGTTCCTTCCTCCGTCTCTCCTCTACCGCACGAGTGGCGGCGGCCTGCACGGCGGCCGGCACGCTGTTCCTCAGCGGCTGTAGCGCCTTCCCGGGGTCCTCTGGCGGGTCCCGAAGCGAGCCCATCACGGTCGTGACCTGGGCCCCTGACGACACCAACGCAACCAACATGCCGGGCATGCCTGCAATGGCGCAGGCGTACGCCCGTTGGGTCAACGACACCGGCGGCATCCACGGCCGCAAGCTCCACGTCATCACCTGCAACGAGCGCAACGACGCGATCACCGCCGCCAAGTGCGCGCGGCGCGCCGTCGACGCCAAGGCCGTGGCCGTGGTGGGCTCCTACAGCCAGCACGGCCGCTCCTTCATGTCCCCGCTCGAAGACGCGGGCATCCCCTACATAGGTGGCTACGGGCTCTCCGAGGAGGAGTTCAGCAGCCCGTTCTCGTACCCGGTCAACGGCGGCCAGGCGACGCTGCTCGCGGGCAACGGCCGTCAGTTGGCGAACGTGTGCTCCGCGGTCTCGCTGGTCCGCCCGGACACCATCGCCGGGGACGAACTGCCCGAACTCCTCGACGCGGGGCTGGCCGAAGGGGACCGCAAGCCGGCCACCGACGTCCGCGCCCCGGAGGACGCCAGCGACTACACGCACCAGGTCAAGGAGGCACTCACCGGCGCGGGAGCGAAATCCAGCGGCACCGGGACCGGCACGGGTACGGGCACAGGTACGGGCACGGGCACCGGCGTCTCGGACGGCGCGGTCGCCGACACCGGCGGCGACGAGGGCTGCGTGACCGCGGCGCTCGGCAAGCGCACCAACACCTTCTTCGACTCCTTCCGCCGCGCGCAGAAGGAGGACTCGCGGGTACGGATGGCCTCCATACTCGGCAGCGTGCGCCAGTCCCTGGTGGACAGCACCGGCGGCCGGAACAGCCCGCTGGAGGGCACGTACGCCACGGGCTGGTACCCGGTGGCCGACGACCCGCGGTGGAACCCGATGCACAAGATCGTCGACGACTACGCGTTCGACGACAACCGCATCGACGTGGCCGACCCCGGCGTGCAGACCACCTGGATCGCCTACACCGTGCTCAAGTCCGTACTCACCGCGCTCGACTCGGACAAGATCACCGCGCGGGGGGTCCGTACGTCGCTCGACCGCGGCCACACCACGGACACCGGGGGCCTCACGCCCAAGCTCCGCTGGCGCTTCGAGGACCTGCTGCCGATCCGCAACTACCCGCGGATCATCAACGCCAACGTGACCTACCAGGTCGTCAAGGACGGCAAGCTCGTCGCCGTGAAGCAGGGTTTCGTCGACGTGGGCCAGACCCTGGTCAACCGCAAGGTGGCCTAGCCACAAAGTCGCGCAGCCGCCAGGTGGCGCAGCCGCCGCGCGCGGTGCGCCGCCGCAGCCCAGGAACGGGACCGCCCCGCCCCGCCGGCCGCACCGCCCGCGCGGGGGGGGGGGCGGGGGGGGGCGGGGGGCCCCCCGGGGGGGGGGCGCCGCGGGGCGGGGGGGTGGGCCCGAGCCCCGACCCCCGCCCGGGGGCGGGGGGGCCGGCGGGGGGGGCGCGGGCGGTACGGGGCGCCGGCACCCGGCCGGTGAGCCTGTGGGCCGGCCGCATCTCCTTCCGTACCCATCCGCGTA
>NZ_JBEHZD010000709.1:0-3361 GCF_040240285.1 Streptomyces sp. HSW2009
GGTCAGCATCCGCTCCAGCGTGCCGACGTCCGGGCGCGCGCCCGGGTCCCGTACCAGCACCAGCCGCAGCAGCTCGGTGAGCACACCGGCCCGGTGCGGCGGCGGGACCTCGTCGTTGAGCACGGCCGCGAGGGTGGCGAGGGTGTTCTCGCGGCGCAGCGGGTGGTAGCCCTCGACGGCCACGTACAGCAGCATGCCGAGCGACCAGAAGTCGGCCGCGGGGCCGCCGGCCCGGCCGCGGACCCGCTCGGGGGCCATGTAGTCGGGGGAGCCGATGATGGAGCCGGTGGCCGTGAGGCTGGTGGATTCGCGGATGGCGGCGATGCCGAAGTCGGTGAGGACCGGCCGGCCGTCCTTGCGCAGCAGCACGTTGGCGGGCTTGACGTCGCGGTGCTCGATGCCGACCGCGTGCGTGGCGCGCAGCGCCGCCAGGATGCCGCTGCCGAGCCTGGCGGCCTCCGGCGGCGTCATCGGCCCCTGATCGAGTCTGCCCTGGAGCGAGCCGCCGGTGACCAGCTCCATCACGATCCACGGGTACGCGTCGTCGCCGCCGTCCACGATGTGGTGAATGGTCACCACATTGGGGTGGTCGACGCGGGCCAGGGCGCGCGCCTCGCGCAACACCCGGGCGCGCAGCAGCCTGGCCGCCTCCGGGTCGTACTCGGCGAGCGCCGGGTCCGGCGGGCGCACCTCCTTGAGCGCCACGTCACGATGGAGCGCCAGGTCGCGGGCGCGCCACACCAGGCCCATGCCGCCACCGCCGAGCCGCTCCAGCAGTTTGAAGCGATCGTCGATCACTCGTTCCACGATTTCCCCCGGGTTTTTCCGCGGTGCGCCAGCGACGCCAACAACGCCAGGAAAAGAATGCGGCATCGCCGGCCAGGGCCGGCAAGGGGGTGGGACGCCCGGAAGCCGACCTTCCGCCCGGCGGCCCGCATTCCGGCCACGGAACCGGCCCGACGAGGGCGCCGACCGACCCGGGGGCAGGCTACGGCGCCGACCGCGTAGGGGTCACGACGCGGGTCGTGTACGGGGCGTGGAGTGAGCCGTTTCATACGGGCAGAACCCGTGCCGGCGGAGCCCGTACGAGCCGATCCCGTACGAGCACGGCCCGTGCCAGCGGAGCCCGTACGGAAACAGCGCTCGTACGGAAACAGCGCCCGTCAGGGCAGCCGGCTGCTGCCCTGACGGCTTCCGGGGGAACGGGCGTGGTGTCGGCTGCTTCTGTCCGTAGCGAGTTCACAGAAAGTAAGAAAGTGACTACTTGTGTCTCCGGTGTCTGCGAGGGTGTCTAGGTCCGGCCCCTCCCCGGGGGCCCATCGCGGAGGTGTGCGGTGCGCTCGCACTGGGGCTGGCTGCTGTCGGCAGTGCTCACCGAGGGGGCCATCGCCTTGGCCGACTCCCTCGCCCGCGGGGTCTCGCTCGGCGGTCTGCTGATCGTGGGGCCGCTGCTCGCCGCGTACCGGCTGGGCGCGGTGGCCACGGCCGCGGTCGGCACGCTCGCGGTGCTGCTCGCGCTGCTGCTGCCCGGGGACGGCAAGTCCGGGGTGGCGGCCGGGGCGCCGGGCGCCGACCACCTCGTCGAGATCCTGGTGGTGGCCGTCGGCGCGCTCTGTGCGACCGCCATGGCGCGGGCCCGCGGCCGTACGCAGCGGGCCCAGGCCCGTACCCACAGCGGCTACGCCCGGATGCGCCGGGCGCACGCCCGTACCCGCAGCGCCTACGCCCGCACCCGCGAGGCGTACGCCAGCACCCGGCACGCGCTGGTGCAGACCCGGCGCGCGCTGGCCCACCGGCAGCGGGTCCACGCGCGCACCAAGCATGCCTGCGCCGCAGCCCAGCGCGCGCACCGCGAGGCGCGCCGGGCGCTGGCCGGGATGACCCGGATCGCGCTCGTCGCGCAGCAGGCGATCGCCCGCCCGCTGCCGCCGGCCATCGGTGACCTGACGCTGGCCGTGCGCACCCGATCGGCCACCGAACACGCCCTGATCGGCGGCGACCTGCACGACGCGATCCTGCTGCCGGCCGGCCCGCGGCTGATCCTTGGCGACGCCAAGGGGCACGGCCTGGACGCGGTCCGGCTGAGCGCCGCGGTGCTCGCCGCCTTCCGGCAGACGGCAGCCGCCGAGCCCGACCTCACCGCCCTCGCCCGCACCCTCGATGCCAGGATCGCCGCCGAACTCGGGGCCGAGGACTTCGTCACGCTGGTCCTCGCCGACTTCACGCCGGGCGAGGTACGGCTCGTCAACTGCGGCCATCCACCGCCGCTGCGGGCCGGCCGACACCTGGAACTCCTGGAGTCGCCGAACCCCTCGACCCCGCTCGGCCTCGCGCCCCGCCCCGTCCTGCAACGCATCGAACTCGGCCCGGACCAACGGCTGTTGCTGTACACCGACGGCCTGGCCGAGGCCCGGGACGCCGACGGCACCCTGTTCCCGCTCGACCACCAGGTGCTCGCCGCGCTCAACGGGCCCACCCTCGACGCCTCGCTCGGCCACCTCCTTGACCTGTTGCACGCCCACGCGGGCGCCGGCACGTCCGACGACCTGACGCTGATCCTCGCGGCGCAGCTCCCTACGCCGCCGCCCGCGCATCCTCCCGCGGAGCTTCTCGCACGTCCTCCCGCGGAGCTTCCTGCGCCTCCGCCCGCGCCTCCGCCCGCGCGGCTCTCTGCGACTGCTCCCGCGCAGCTCCCCGTACGCGCCGAACTCGCCCCGCCGGCGGGCGAGCCGGCGACTCCGCCGGCGACCCGGCCACCGCAGCCGCCGTGCCCCGCGCCCGCGCCGCCGCAGCGGATGCCGCCGGCGCCCTGAGCGGTCCGGGCCACCCGGGGGCCGGCTGGCCATCCGGCCATCCCCCGACCCGGTGTGGGGGCGGCGGGACGGCGGGTGCGGGGGACCACCGGATGGCGGGGGTTCCGGCAGGTCCACCAGGGTGGTGGCGGTCCCGATCAAGGGCCCAACTCCCTTACGGAACAAGCCTGGAGCACGACATGCATGACGCACCGCAAGCCCGGCGCGAACCCTCCACACCCGCAGCGGCACCCAACTCCGCATCGACGCCCACACCCGTGCCCGCGGCCGTACCCGAGCCGGCAGCCGTACCCGTACGGGCCCCGGCGGGCCGAGCCTCCGCACCCCGTACCCCCGCCCGGCGGCGCCTGTGGCTGGCCGGTGGTGCGGTGGCTGCGCTGGTGGCGACCGTGGGCACGGCGGGCGCGTCCGGCAGCGCGGCGGCTGCCGGCGGGGGGCCCCCCCCCGCGGCCCGCCCCCCCCCCCCCCGGCCCCCCCCCCCGCGGGGCCCCCCCCCGCGCCCCGCCCCCCGCGGCGGCCGCCGGCCGGGGCGCGCCCCCCGGGGCGGC
>NZ_JBEHZD010000071.1:0-21018 GCF_040240285.1 Streptomyces sp. HSW2009
GCGATGGGCTTCGCGATGGTCCTCGCGCTGGGCTTCGTACGACGCGCCGTACGACCCGTCGTACGACCCGTCGGCCCATCACCGCCGTTTCCCCCCACTGGCCCCCGTCGGCCCCGTACCGCCTCCCGGTCGCCCCGGCCCCGTGCCCGAAATTCGTGCGTCGGGCCGTGCCGGGCGAGGCGCTGGGGGCACGCTGGAGGCATGGCGCGATGGCGAAGCGGATCGGGTACGGGTGCGGGGGACGAGCGGCGGCCGGGCGGCGGTGGGCCGCCGGGCGGGGACGGCGGGGGCACGGGGCGACCCCGGTCGGGCCGGCCACCGGAGAGCCCTGGCCCCCCGGCCTCCGAGAGCCCCGGAGCCCCCGGCACCCCACCCCTCGAAGGCCCGCACCCCGCCCCGTCCGGCGCGGCACGTACCCACCCGAGCGCCGGGCGCGGGCCGCGCGCGGCGGGGGACGGGCCCGGCGGCGCCGATGCCGCCGCGCTGGTGCGCGCGTTGCGCGCGGCCGTCGGCGGGGAGGTGGCGGACGACGTCACCGCCCGCGCGCTCACCACGATGGACGCCTCGAACTACCGCCGCGTACCGCTCGCCGTCGTCGCCCCGCGCGACGCGGACGACATCGCCGCGGCGCTCGCCGTGTGCCGGGAGCACGGCGTGCCCGTCGTGCCGCGCGGCGGCGGCACCTCCATCGCCGGGCAGGCCACCGGCACCGGCGTGGTGCTCGACTGCACCCGGCACCTGAACCGGATCGTGGCGCTCGACCCCGAGGCCCGTACGGCACGCGTCCAGCCGGGCGTGGTCTGCGATGCGCTGCGGTCGGCCGCCGCCCCGTACGGGCTGACCTTCGGCCCCGATCCGGCCACCCACAACCGCTGCACCATCGGCGGGATGATCGGCAACAACTCCTGCGGCTCGCACTCGGTCGCCTGGGGCACCACCGCCGACAACGTGCACGCGGTGGACGCGCTGCTGTACGGGGGCGAGCGGGTGCGGCTGGCGCGCGGCGGGCTGGACGCGCTGCCGGCGCGGCTGCGCGAGGGGCTGCGGGCCCTGGCCGACGGCGATCTGGCGTTGCTGCGCACCGGCTTCCCCGACCTGCCGCGCCGCATCTCCGGCTATGCGCTCGACCAACTGCTGCCGGAGCACGGCGTCGACCTGGCGCGCGCCTTCACCGGCAGCGAGGGCACCCTCGGCGTGATCGGCGAGGCGACGGTGCGGCTGGTGCCGGCGCCGGGCGCCCGGGTGCTCGCCGTGCTCGGCTACCCGGACGAGAGCAGCGCCGCCGACGCCGCCCCCACCGTGCTGCCACACCATCCGCTGACCGTCGAGGGGATGGCGAGCGACCTGGTGGGGCCGGCCGCGGCGGACACCCTGCCGCGCGGCGGGGCCTGGCTGTTCGTGGAGGTCGGCGGCGCGGACCCACGGGAGGCGCAGGCACACGCCGAAGCGCTGGTCCGGGCCGTCGGGGCCGACTGCACCGACACCGCCGTCGTCACCGAGCCGGCCAGGCAGCGCGCCCTGTGGCGCATCCGCGAGGACGCGTCGGGCACCGCGACCCGGCTGCCCGGCGCCGACGGCGGGCCCGGCACGGAAGCCTGGCCCGGCTGGGAGGACTGCGCGGTGCCGCCCGCCCGACTCGGCGGCTACCTGCGGGACTTCCGCGCCCTGCTCGGCCAGTACGACCTGCACGGCATCCCGTACGGGCACTTCGGCGACGGCTGCATCCACGTGCGCATCGACTTCGACCTGCTGACCGAGCCGGGCGTGGCGCGCTTCCGGGACTTCTCCTGCGACCTGGCGGACCTCGTCGTCGCGCACGGCGGGTCACTGTCGGGCGAGCACGGCGACGGGCAGGCGCGCGCTGAGCTGCTGCCGCGGATGTACGGGCCGCGCATGGTGCGGCTCTTCGAGCGCTACAAGGACCTGTGGGACCCGGCCGGCGGGCTGAACCCGGGGATGCTGGCCAGGCCGCACCGGCTGGATGAGAACCTGCGGTTCGCGGTGCTGCCGCGGGAGCCGGTGGACGTGGCGTTCGGCTACCCGGAGGACGGCGGGGACTTCTCGGCCGCGGTCCGGCGCTGCGTGGGCGTCGCCAAGTGCCGCACCACCGGCGCGCCGGGCGCCGGCGTGATGTGCCCCTCGTTCCGGGCCACCGGCGCCGAGGCGCACTCGACGCGCGGCCGGGCCAGGCTGCTGCACGAGATGCTGGCCGGCGAACTCGTCACCGACGGCTGGCGCTCCACCGAGGTGCGGGACGCGCTCGACCTGTGCCTGTCCTGCAAGGGCTGCCGCAGCGACTGCCCGGTGGGCGTGGACATGGCCACGTACAAGGCGGAGTTCCTGCACCACCACTACGCGGGCCGGCTGCGCCCCGCCGCGCACTACGCCATGGGCTGGCTGCCGGTGTGGCTGCGGGCCGCCGGCGCGCTGCACCTGGCCCCGGCGGCGAACGCGGCCACCGGCTGCGCGCCGCTGGCCGCGCTGGCCAAGCGCGTCGCCGGCATCGCCCCCGAGCGCGCCGTCCCGGAACTCGCCGCGGAACCCTTCACACACTGGTGGCGCCGCCGGGAGCGGGAACGCGGGCGCGGGCGCGCGGGGGCGACACCGGCGGGCCGGGGCGGCTCTGCGGGGACGGCCGGGCAGGGCGTGTCCGGGGTGGCGGACGGGGTGGCCCGGGGGACAGCGGCCGGGGTGTCGGTGCGGGGTCGGTCGCGCCCCGGCGGGCAGACCGTCGTGCTGTGGCCCGACACCTTCACCACCTACCTCTCGCCGTCCGTCGGCCGGGCCGCGGTCGCCGTCCTTGAGGACGCCGGGCTGCGCGTCCTGCTGCCGCCGACCGGCCGGGGCCGGCCGCTGTGTTGTGGCTTGACCTGGGTATCCACCGGCCAACTCGACCGGGCGCGGCAGGTGATGCGGCGTACCGTGGCCGCGCTCGTGCCGGCGCTGGCCGCCGGCCTGCCGCTGGTCGTGCTGGAGCCGAGCTGCGCCGCCGCCCTCCGCAGCGATCTGCCCGAACTCCTCGGCCAGGACCATCCGGGCGTGGCCCAGCTCGCCGCTTCGGTGCTCACCTTCGCGCAGGCCCTGGAGCGGTACGCACCCGACTGGCAGCCGCCCCGCATCGACCGCCCGGTCGTCGGCCAGACCCACTGTCACCAGCACGCGGTACTCGGCGACGCGGCCGAACGCGCCCTGCGCGCCCGCGCCGGCCTGACCGGCGAACTCGCCGGCGGCTGCTGCGGACTGGCCGGCAACTTCGGCTTCGAGGCGGGCCACTACGAGGTCTCGGTGTCCTGCGCCGAAGAATCCCTGCTCCCTGCGGTACGCGACCGCCCGCAGGGAGCCGAGGTCATCGCCGACGGCTTCTCGTGCCGCACCCAGATCGACCAACTTGCGGGAGATGACGGTGAGTTGACGCCGCGGGCGCGGCACATCGCGGAGGTGCTGGCCGCGGGTCTTGGGCCGGACGCGGCGCGCCGCGTGGGCCCCCCCCGGGCGGGGGCGGGGGGCCGGGGGGGGGGGCGGGGCCGGGCGGGCGGGCGGGGGGGGGGGGGGGGGGGGGGGGGGGGGGGGGGGGGGGGGGGGGGGGGGGGGCCCCCGCCGGGGCGGGGCCGGCCGGCACGTAGGAGGAACCGGGCCGGCCGTACGGGCCGGGGCGGCGAGTGCGGAGGCGGCAGGTATGGAGGCGGCGGGGCCGAGCGGCTTGGCCCGTACGAGGCGGCGGGGCCGAGCCGGGTGACCCGTACGAGCCACCCGGGCTGGTGCGGGACGCGTAGCCCGTACGGGCCGGGCGGCTCGTACGGGCGTGCGATAGGTTCCGCCGCATGACCGGACTTGGACCCGTTGCGTGGCCGCCCGCCCCGATCGACACCGATCGGCTCGTGCTCCGTGCGTCCGCCGCGCGGGACCGGGCGGCGTTCGTCGAGCTGTTCGCCTCGCCCGAGGTCGGCACGTACATCGGCGGTGCGCGACCGCGGGACGAACTGGAGCGGGCCGTGCCCGAGGTGCCCGGCAGCCGGGCCGGCACCTTCGTGGTGGACCGCGCCGGGGCGATGATCGGCATGGTCACCCTGGACCGACGCGGTACGGAGCGGCGGGGCCGGGTCAGGGACGGGGGCGACGAGGTCGAACTCGGCTACCTCTTCCTGCCGGCGGCCTGGGGGCACGGGTACGCGCAGGAGGCGGCGGCCGCGGCGCGCGCCTGGGGCGCCGCCGCGCTGCCCGGCGAACCCGTGGTGCTGACCACCCGGAGCGCCAACGACCGGGCGGTGCGGCTCGCGGCGAGGCTGGGCTTCACCGAGGTGGAACGGTTCGAGGAGTACGGCGCCGAGCAGTGGTTCGGCGTGTGGGGCACGGCGGCGCGGGGCGCGTTGGGGGCCACGGCCGCGCCGGACCACCGGTAGCCGAAGCGGCCACGACCGCGCCCCGCCTGCCTCAGGCGGGCCCCTCGCCCATGCCCGCCATCTCCTCCCCGAAGTCGGGCACGTCCGCCGACAGCAGGTGTTCGGCCGCCCCGTCGAGCAGGGTGGCGGTCCTGACGGAGCGGGGCAGCATGGCCTGCTCGTACGTGCGCAGGGCCTCGTCCACGGTGGTCGCGCCGGCCAGCGCGAGGGCGAGTTCGCTGCCGTCGAGCAGGGCGAGGTTGACGCCGACGCCGAGCGGGGGCATCAGATGGGCGGCGTCCCCGAGCAGGGTCACCGTGGGGTCGGGCGCCCAGGTGTGCGGGACCGGCAGGGCGAAGATCGGGCGGTGCACGTACCGGCCGTCGTTGTCGGTCAGCAACTTGCGCATGACGGGCGACCAGTGCGCGTACGCCGTGCTCAGCCTGCCCCGGATGCCGAGGGTGTCATCGCTGGTCAGGCCGCTGGCGGTGATCCAGTCGGGCGACAGGCGCTGGATGATGTAGACGCGGATGCGGTTGCCGCCGTTGCGCTGGGCGAACAGCCCGCGGTCGCCGTCGGCCGCCGCCGCGCTGCCCGGGCCGACCAGCGCGGCGATCTCCGGATGCCGCTCGTCGACGTCGGCGAACCACCCTTCGAGGAAGCTGACGCCGGTGTACGCCGGGCGCGCGGGGGAGAGCGTCGGGCGGACCCGGGAGCCCGCCCCGTCGGCGCCGATGACCAGGTCGCTCTCGACGGTCGTGCCGTCCGCGAAGTGCAGCAGCCGCGGCCCCCGCGGCGGCCCGCCGACCGCGACGAGCCGGTGCCCCCACTGGACCGTCCCCGGGTGCAGCGAGTCGAGCAGCAGATCTCGCAGCTCCCCGCGGTCGATCTCCGGCTTGACGCGGTCGGCGGGCCGCGGCACGTGGTGCTGGACGAGGGTGCCGGCCGGGTCGTACTGCCGCATCTCCTGCCCCTCGGGGCGGGCCAGTCGGTGGAACGCGTCGAGCAGCCCCGCCGCCGCCAGCGCGTGCTGCCCGTTGTCCGCGTGCAGGTCGAGCGTGCCGCCCTGGTCGCGCACGTCGCGGCCCGGGTCACGGTCGTAGACGGTGACCGCGATGCCGTGCCGCTGGAGCACCCGGGCGCAGGTCAACCCGCCGGGTCCGGCCCCGATGACGCTGATCCTGGCCCGGGCGGGGGTGGGTGAGTGCATGACTGGTCCTTCGCTTCGCGCGGTACGGGACGGTGGGCGCGCCGAGGTGAGGGCACGTCAACTCGCCCTGATGGCAAGTGAGTTGGTGTCGTACGCGGAGGGGTTCGACGGTCGTCGCCGGTGTGCTGGGCGGGGTGTGCCGACCCTGGAAGGGAGGCTAGAGAGAAAGGTGCAATGAGTCAACTTATTGGCTCGTTCAACCTAGGGCGGGCGTGCTCGCCGCATGTGGGTCGGGCCCTGCGCCGCGCTGCCGCCCAAGCCGCCCCGGCCCCGGTGGCTCCTGCGCCCCGGAAAACATGAAGGCCACCCGGCCGCCCCACCTCGCGGTCCTCGCGGGATGGGGCGGCCGGGTGGCCGGCGCCGTACGGGCGACTGCTGCCGTACGGGCGGTTGCTGCCGTCTCGGGTCAGGGGGCCTCGGCTGCCACCCGTTCCCGGTCGCGCTCGGATGCGCCGGCAGGGGCGGTGGCGCCGGCGGGATCGGCCTCAGCGGCCGGCTGGTCGCGGTGCGCCTCGTCGTCGGCCGCGGCCGATGTCCCCGCCGGCGTCCCCGCAGGCAGCGCCTTCGCCGACAGCACCTTCGCGGACAGGGCTCCCGCGGTCAGTTCCCGGTGCGCGCCGCCGCCGCCGGCAGCCGCGATGCGGACCGGGACCGTGTCCGCGTCGTTGTGCCGCTCCGCCCAGTTGACGAGGGCGGAGCTGCACGCGTGGTCGAGGTGGCGCAGCCCGCTGATGTCGAGCTCGATGGGCTGGTTGGCGGGCAGGCCCTCCAGCGTGTCGAGCATCTTCGGCAGCCGTAGGAAGGTCGCGTTGCCGACGAGGGTGACGCGCACCGTGCCGCTCGGGGTCTCGGCGACCGTGGTGTGCACGTGCGAGGTCTCCCACGCCGTCTTGACCACCGAGAGGGCCAGCCCGATCAGTACGCCCTCGAACATGTTGACCGTCACGATGGCGACGGCCGTGACGCCCAGGATGACCGCCTCGCCGCGGTGCTCGCGCCACATCGGCCGGAGCTGGCGCAGCGGCAGCAGCTTCCAGCCGGCGTGCACCAGGACGCCGGCCAGCGCGGCGAGCGGGATGACGCCGAGCACCGCGGGCAGCAGCGCGGCGAACAGCAGCAGCCACACGCCGTGCAGCACCCGGGACGCCTTGGTGACCGCGCCCGCGTGCACATTGGCCGAACTGCGGACGATGACCGCAGTCATCGGCAGCGCGCCGAGCGCGCCGCACACCGCGTTGCCCGCGCCCTGCGCCATCAGCTCCTTGTCGTAGTCGGTCCGCGGCCCGTCGTGCAGCCGGTCCACGGCCGCCGCGCTGAACAGGCTCTCGGCCGATGCGATGAGGGTGAACGCCACGATGGTGCCGAGCAGCCCGACGCCCGCGAGTTCGCCGAAGTCGCCCGAGCCCGGCACGTTCACCGAGTCGAGCAGGCCCTGCACCTCCACCTTGGCGATGGACAGGTCGGCCAGTGCGGTCACGCCGGTGGCCAGCACGACGGCGGCCAGTGCGCCCGGCACCACGCGTATCTTCGCCGGCAGGTGCGGCCAGCCGACCAGCACCGCGACCACGCCGGCGCCGACGGCGAACGCGGTCAGCGCCGTACCGCTGCCGGCGACGTCACCGATCAGCCCCGGCAGTCCGGTGATCTTGTCGAGTCCGGTCTTGGGTGCGGTGAGGTCGCCCATCGCGTAGAGCTGGCCGGCGATGATGACCAGGCCGATGCCGGCCAGCATGCCTTCGACGACCGACACCGAGATGGCGCGGAACCACCGGCCGCAGCCCAGCGCGCCGAGCGCCAGTTGCAGCAGTCCGGCGGCGAGCACGATGACGCCGAGGGCGCCGAGCCCGTACGTTTCGACCGCCTCGTAGACGAGCACGGTCAGGCCCGCCGCGGGGCCGCTGACCTGGAGGCTGCTGCCCGGGAGCAGGCCGGTGACCCGGCCGCCGACGACCCCCGTGACCAGCCCCACCGCGGCCGGTACGCCGGAGGCGACGGCGACGCCGACGCACAGCGGCAGGGCGACGAGGAAGACGACGAGTGAGGCGGCGAAGTCGCGCCGCAGGGTTAGGGAGTTGGGACGCATGATGTCCTCGCGATGCGGTTGGCCGTGGACTCGGCGGCGGGGGCACCGGACCACGGGCGGGTTCGAGGAAGGGGGCGGGGAGCCGCGCGGGCGGGGCCCTGGGGAAGGGCGGGGGGGGCCCCCCCCCCCGCGGGGCGCCCCCCCCCCCCCGGGGGGCCCCCCCCCCTTCGTGCTGCCGGGACCAGCCCCGCTTCGTACTCCCCGGTCCCTTGCGCCGCAGGGGCCCTCGTACGGTCCGATCCCTCGTGCTGCCCGGCCTTCCGCACCGCCCGGTCCGCAGTGACCTGGGCCACTTCCCGCCCCGAATCCGCCCCGCCGGCCCACCCGCTCCCCGCCCCGTACGGGCGAATGGCGGCGGAAGGTGTGCTTCCAGCGGCCCGCGGGCGACCGTGAGGCGGAGTAGAAGCGGCTGTACGGGGCGCTGAGCGGGCTGCGGGAGCCGCGCGCGGCCATGGGCCCGGCCGGGGCCCCGACGGGGCGGACACGGCCGTGCGGCCGGCCCACCGAAGGGTGGCGGTCTGTGCCGTAGGGGTGGGCCAGTGCGGGTTGGCCGTGCGGCGTCCGGGTGGGGGCGGTGGCGGGAGTGGTGGGGGAGCGGCGGTACGGGCCGTCTCTCGCCGCGGCGCTCCGCCGGTCGGTGTCGGTGTCGGTGTCACCAGCAGTGTCGCTATCGCTGTCGACGTCAGTGTCGGCAGCAGCGCTCGAACCGGCAGCAGCACCGGCCGAACCAGAACCCCGAGCGGAAGCAGAACCAGAACCAGAAGCGGAACCGGAAGCAGTCACACCGGCGCCGGGTTCGGCAGCCGCAGAGTCGGAGTCAGCGGAGTCAGAGTCAGCAGCGTCGGAGCCCGCGGCCCCGGCACCCGCATCGTCATCGGCCTCGCGGGTGCCGGGGCGCGACGGCAGCGGTCCGGTGCGCAGCACGGCCGTCGCCCGGTCCCCCTGTCCGGAGTCGGCGCCCGACGTCAGCCCGGCTTCCCTGTCCTGCTCGTCCTGCCTGTCCTGCCCGGCCTCGCCGGTCTCCCCGGCGCCGCCCTTGCCCGCGCCGTCCCTGGTGTCGCCGCCCACGCGTCCCGTCCCTGCGCCCTCGTCCGCATCGACGCCACCTCGGTCGGTGGCCGTACGCCGCACCGCGGTGAAGATCGCGGTGGCCTGATCGCCGGACTCGTCGCGGCCGGAGTGCTCCCGCCGCTCGGATTCCGGTTCCGTTTCTGTCCGGCGTGCCGCGCTCCCCGCGGAACGTCCCCTCGCGCCGGAGGAGCCGCCCTGCGCGCCGTTCGCCCCGGCGCGGGCCCCGGCCCCGCCCGCGCGCCCCGGAGCGCTCTGGGAGGGCCTGGAGGCTCCGCCAGCCGCCTCCGTACGGCCGGCCGTACCCGGCGCCCTGGTGGCCTCTCGTGCGGCGCCCTCCCGCGCGGGGGAGGAGCCGGCCGCCCCCTCCGCTTCGCGGCGGTCGGTGGGCCGCGGGTCACGTTCTCCCCTGATGGTCTCCCCCGATGACTTTCGCTGCACTGACCTGTCGGGGGACTCGCCCGCCACCGATGCCTCCTCGAAATACGTTGCGCAGAACGCGGCGCTGCCCGAGCAACCGCACCCGCCGCCCAACCCTCTAACCAGTGTCCTGTGTCGCAGCGGGGCGCCCTCACGGCCACTCCACCCAGGGGCGTCGCCCACCTGCTAGACGAGAACGACATACCTACCGGTTCCCGTCCGAAGCACCCACGCACTCTCGACAGACCAATGTGAGAGGGGTCACCCTGTCATTCATCCACGCGGGGAGGCATGGATGGGCAGGAGCCGCAGAACAATTCCCGAGGAGCTTCTGCTGCTCGCTTTGGACCCGACCACGGGCACCACGGCGCAGCCGCAGTCGCTAGACCTCGGACTTGCCGGGGCGCAGCTAGTAGAGCTGGCGCTGGCAGGACGGATAGCCCCAGATGGGGATCGTATCGCCGTGGTGCTGCCACGGCCGACCGGAGATCCAACCCTGGACTCCGCTCTGGAACTGCTGCGCCGACGCGGCAGCCCGGTGCGGGCCGTCCACTGGATCGGCGGGCCCCGACTGGGGTTGCGCCAGACGTATCTCACGCACCTGGAGCGGTGCGGCATGGTGCATGCCGTGGCGGGTCAGATGTGTGGGGTGCTGCCGACGACGCGCTACCAAGCGACGGAGACGGCCATCAGCCGGGAGATCAGGGCCCGGCTCGATAACGCGATCCGCACCGGCGTACCGCCGGACCCGCGGACCGCGGCGCTTGCCGCGCTGGCCCATGCGGTCGGACTCGGCAAGCACCTCTACCCGGGGAACGAGGGGCGTTCATCGCGCTCCCGGCTCCGGGACCTGATCAGGCACGACCCGATGGGCGGGCTCGTGGCACACGCTGTGATGGACGTCCAGAACGGTGTTGCCGCACAGCCACGACGCGCACCGGCAGGTGGGCGGCAGACAGCCACCGCCCGGCAGGCGGAGACCGCGACCAGCGTTCCGGCACAGGCGGCACCCGCCCGCGGGAACATGGCACGGGTCGGCGCCCGCTGACGACGGCCTGACGTCGAGCGCGACGAAAAACCGTTTCGTCGATGCGCCGCGCCGGACAGGACGCTGTCCGACCAGCGCCATCGTCATCGCGCAGCCGGTCGGCCCACACCCTGAGTGTGGGCCGACCGGCATCGACGCCTCCACACCCCGAACACACCCTGGGCACGCCCCGTACCGCCAGCACGACCGGTGCAACCCAGCACGACGGGTGCAACCAGCTACGACCGGTGCAACCCGGTGCGACCGGTGCAACCCGGTGCGACCGGTGCAACCCGGGGTGGCCAGTGCAACCCGGGGTGGCCAGTGCGGCCGTCACGACTGGTGCGGCGGCAACGACCGGTTCGGCGGTACGAGTCGGCGTCACGAGCACCACCCGCTGCGCAAGCAGCAGCAGCAGCACCCAGACGTAACCCAGCAGCAACCCGGCAACACCCAAAAGCACTCAGCATCAACCCAATACCGCTCAGCAACACCCAGCGACACCCAGCAACATCGAGCAACACCCAGCACCGCTCAGCCGGCTCGGGCCCCGGGTCCGGTCGGCTGGCCCCACCGTGCCGCAGTCCAAGGACCGGTTCGGGAGCCGCCAAAAAGCGCGCGGGGTGGCGACAGGTCGTTCCAGGACGGCCGACTGCCACCCCGCGCGTGGCGTCTATGGGGGTCCACAACCGCACGGCCGGCACCCGGCCGACCTGCGTCCGCACGCCCCGGAATCATCGCCGAACGTGGCCACATCAAGACCCTCTGTGTGCGTTTTCCAGCGCCGCCCCGATCAGTGATGGCAGGCTGCTGAACGGCTGTGGTCCCCCCACACAGGGGGACGCTCCCAGCAGCGGACAGCTAACGGAACCCGGAGGTGCACCAACCATGACATCCAACGTGGGCCCCACGGTCAGACGACGTCGGTTGGGCCAGGAACTGCGCAGGCTCCGCCAGGAGAAGGGGATGACGGCGGAGGAGGTGGCCGAGGAGCTGATGGTCTCGCAGTCGAAGATCAGTCGGCTGGAGAACGGCCGCCGCAGCATCAGTCAGCGCGATGTGCGGGACCTGTGCCGCGCGTACCGGGTCGAGGACAAGCGCCTGGTCGAATCGCTGATGCAAATGGCCAAGGACTCGCGCCAACAGGGCTGGTGGAACGCCTTCGGTGACGTCCCGTACAGCGTCTACATCGGCTTCGAGAACGACGCCGCCTCGCTGCGGGTCTTCGAGTCACAGGTGGTGCCGGGGTTGCTCCAGACACCCGAGTACGCCGAGGCCGTGATCGGCGGGGCGATCCCGGAGGGCACCCCCGAGCAGTTGGCCCAGCGCGTCCAGGTGCGGATGCGCCGGCAGGAACGGATCTCCGACCCGTTCAGCCCGCTGCGCCTGTGGGCGGTGGTGGACGAGTCGGCCCTGCGGCGGCTGGTGGGCAACCCCCGCGTCATGGCGGAGCAGTTGGAGTACCTGATCAGGATGAGCCACGAGCCGCACGTGACCGTGCAGGCCCTGCCGTTCTACCTGGGCTCGCACCCCGGCATGAGCGGGCAGTTCTCCATTCTGGAATTCTCCGACGAATCCGACACCAGCGTGGTCTACCTGGAGGGCGTCACCAGCGACCTGTATCTGGAGAAGCTTTCCGACGTGCAGAGCTACAGCATGATGTATGAGCACCTACGGGCCCAGGCACTCAATGTGGACCAAACCCGAGAATTCATTGCGGAAGTGGCCAGGGAACATGCACGAAACCATCAGCCCGCGAACTGAGACCGGTGACCCGCACCCCGTTTACCCGGCCCGGGAATCGCCGTTTTCGGTCGCATCGCGGGATGGTTCCGGGGTGGCCGAAGCGGGCGGAAGCATCCCGTAACGATACTGAACTGCCCTGGTTCATCGGCGAGTTGACCGGCACGGGAGCGGCACGTCCGGCTGCGCGGGGGCCGGAGGCTACACCGTCCCGCCCGGCCCGCGGAAGGGCGTAGTGGAATATGCCATCCAGTCGAGTGAACGCCCCATTCCCCAGGCAATAGGGGCGAGTAGCGTCGATGCGTCGCCCGGTTGGCGGCAGAACCAACCGGCAAACACATCGGAGAAAACATGGCTATTCGACGTGGCGAAACACGCGCCTGGCAGAAGTCGACACACTCCGGCGGCAACGGCGCCTGTGTGGAAGTGGCTTCGCCGGAGACCGAGGTCATCGCGGTGCGCGACTCGAAGGACCCGAGCGGTCCCGCGCTCAGCTTCTCGCCGCAGGCATGGACCAGCTTTATCGAGGACGTCAACGACGGTTCGTTCAAGCGGGCCTGACACGCCGTCCGCCAGCACCACCCGGTGTCGCCCCGCGGCACCACCGAGCAAGCACCGGCAGCGTCCCGGCCCCGCGGAGCGGCCGGAGTGCGCTGACCACAGGAGCCACCCCGGTTGATCGCACTCCCCAGCGACCCGCCGGGTCGAGATCCCCACGCGCCACCGACCTGTCGTGTGAGCCGCAATCCAGCGCCGCCGGGATCTCCCGTACGACCGAGTTCACCGCTATGACCTCGGAGTTCATCCGCACCGCAGCACCCGCGCCGGCTGGGCCGGCGCAGTGGTACGAGCCCTCTCGACCGGCCGCCGTCCCTGCCGAGGGGGCTCGTTGCTGCCCGCACTCCGCTGCCCCGCGCCGCTCCCGCCCACGGGCCCCTGCCCGCCTGCTCTCGTCCGCGGGCCCCTGCCCACCTGCTCCCGTCCGCGGCCTCTTGCCCACCTGTCCCCCGCCCACCGGTCGGCCCGCGTCCGCCCACCGGTCCGGCCCGCGTCGTCGCACGTCAGCCGTCCCTCGACCGGCTCCGAACCTTGATCGGAAGAGGATGGTTGGCGGGGCCACCCACTCCGTAGACTGCGCCCGGGAGACAAGGAGCAGTCCATGCGCGCCAACGCACCTCAACTCGCCACCCGGGTCGGCTCGATCGCCGGCTCACCCGTCCGCGAGATCCTGCGACTCACCGCCCGACCGGAGGTCATCTCGTTCGCGGGTGGCCTGCCCGCGCCCGAACTCTTCGACGCCGAAGGCATCGCCGCCGCCTTCCGGCAGGTACTGGAGGAGGAGCCGCAGCGCGCCCTCCAGTACTCCACCACCGAGGGCGACCCGGCGCTGCGCGCGGCTGCGGCCTCCCGGCTGACCGCCCGCGGGCTGCCGACCGAGGCGGACGAACTGCTGGTCACCACCGGTTCACAGCAGGCGCTGACGCTCGTCACCAGCGCCCTCGTCGACCCCGGTGACGTGGTGCTCGTCGAAGAGCCCTGCTATCTGGCGGCGTTGCAGTGCTTCGGGCTGGCCGGGGCGCGGATCGTGTCCGTGCCGGGTGATGACGAAGGGGTGGACCCGGCCGCGCTGGAGGCGGCCGTCGAGCGAGAGCGGCCCAAGCTGCTTTATGTCGTGCCCACCTTCCAAAACCCCACCGGGCGCACCCTGTCCGCCGCGCGCCGGCGGGCGGTCGCCGAGGTGGCCGCCCGGCGCGGGCTGTGGGTGATCGAGGACGACCCGTACGGCGAACTGCGCTTCGCCGGCGAACCCGTGCCGTGGATCTCGGCGTTCGCGGCCGGTGCGGGCGCCGCCGACCGCACCGCGCTGATCAGCAGCTACTCCAAGATCATGGCGCCCGGGCTGCGCCTTGGGTGGCTGCGGGCGCCCGCCGATCTGCTGCGCGCCTGCACGGTGGCCAAGCAGGCGGCCGACCTGCACACCCCGACCGTCACCCAACTCGCCGCCGCGCGCTACCTCGCCGACAACGACCTGGACGCCCATCTCGACCGGGTCCGCGGCGCCTACCGCGACCGCAGGGACGCCCTGTTGGCCGGCCTCGCCGACGCACTGCCGATCGGTTCAAGCTGGAACCAGCCACAGGGTGGCATGTTCGTCTGGGCCAAGCTGCCCGCCGGCTGGGACACCACCGAGACCCTGCGCAAGGTGGTCACCCACGACGTGGCGTACGTACCGGGCGCCCCCTTCTACGCCGCCGACCCCGACCCGACCACGCTCCGGCTGTCCTTCGTCACCCACACCCCGGACGAGATAGCCGACGGCCTGGAACGCCTGGCGAAGGCGCTGCGCTAGCGAGCCACCGGGGCGACTGCCGATGCGACCACCGGGTCGGCTGCCGGGACGACCATCGGAACCCGCGGACCGGCGTCGTCGCGGCGGGTTTGGGGGCGGGTCAGCCGCGGGGGTAGCGGGCGAGCCAGGAGGCGGCCGAGCGGGCCGGGCTGTGCAGGGCCGGCCCCTGGGTCATCTCCATCGCGAAGTCGTCGGCGAGTTCCAGGATCGTGCCCCGGCCCTCCACCTCGGCCAGCCAGGCGGGCGGCAGGGCGGTCTCCCCGTGCAGCACGCCCAGTAGGTTGCCGCAGATGGAGCCGGTGGAGTCGCTGTCGCCGCCGTGGTTGACGGCGAGCAGCAGGCCGTGCCGGATGTCCTCGGCGACCAACGCGCAGTACACGCCCATGGCCAGCGCCTCCTCCCCCGTCCACCCCTCGCCGAGCGACTCGACCCGCTCGGCCGTCGGCAGCCCCTGCCGTACGGCGCCGAGCGCGTGCTTGAGCGCGTCGGTGGTCTCCTCGTGCCCGGGCCGGGTGGCCAGCATGGCGAGCGAGCGCTGTACGGCGCCGTCGAGCGCTTCGCCGCGCGCCAGCCCGTGCACGATCAGCGCGAAGGCGCCCGCGGACAGATAGCCGGTGGGGTGTCCGTGGCTCTGGGCCGCGCACTCGATGGCGAGTTGGAAGACGAGTTGTGGCTCCCAGCCCACGAGCAGCCCGAACGGCGCGGAGCGCATCACCGCGCCGCACCCCTTGGAGTCGGGGTTCTTCGGCGCGTCCAGGGTGCCCATCGGGCCGTCGGCCAGCCCTGACAGACAGGCCCTGCCCGGCGCGCGCTGCGCGTACAGCCACTCCTCGCGGGCCAGCCAGCCGTCGTTGTGGTTGCGCTCGTCGGGGCCCCAGTCGTGCTGGGTGGCGTACCAGCGGCGGTGCGCCGCGTACACGTCGGTGGGCGGGTGCCAGGCCCCGGTGTCCCGTCTGACCTGGGCGCGGATCAGGCCGTCCACGGTGAACAGGGTCATCTGGGTGTCGTCGGTGATGCTGCCGCGCCGGCCGTAGGCGGGGACGAAGTCGGTGACGCCGTCCGGCCCGTGCGCGGCCCGGATGGCGGCCAGTGAGTCGAACTCGATCCCGGCGCCGAGGGCGTCCCCGATCGCACCGCCGAGCAGACAACCGCGCACTCGACTGCGGAAGTCCTGCTGCTCGGCGCGGCCCCACATCGCGGACGCTGCACGGGCAGATGCGGTCACGACCTTGCCCCTTTCGGTAGGTTTCTATCGGCCTTTGCGCAACACCCAGACTGGCTCAGCACTGTAATGGACTGTGAATGATCGCTTCCGGCCCGTCGCCGAATGTGAACCACATCATCGCGAGGCCCGGCTCGGAGCCCCACGTTCCCCTCCCGCCCCCGCCCCCGTCCCCGCTCCCGTCCCCATCGAACCACCCGCCCGTCGGGCGGCCCACCGCACGCGGCGCACCCCCACGCCGCCCCGTACCGGGCCGTAACCAGTCATTCCGGTCGCAGCCCGAGGGGCGGACGACGCGGACCGCCCCACCGCGCCGGGCCCCATAGCATCGGCGTACAGGGCGCGCGGCCAGGAACTTCGCGCCGCAGGGGAACACGCACCACACGGGGGAGAGTCCATGAAGGCAGGTGGCTTGGCGGTCATCTTGGTGTTAGTCGCATCCGTGCTGGCGGGTTGCGGCGAGGACGGGCGCGCGGATCGACCGGACGGGGCGCACGACAAGACCAAGCCGCCCGGCAAAGCGGGCAAGCCCACCGGCGGAGCGTCCCGCAAGCCGGCCAGCGGCGACTGGTGGCGGCCCCGCCCGGGCGCGGCGGCCGACTGGGACTGGCAGATCAGCGAGCCGTACGAGCTGTCGGCGGCGCGCCAGATGTACGACCTCGACCTGTTCGACCTCGCCCCCGCCGGGTCCGAGCTGCGCTACCAGGACGGCGAGGTGATCCCCGTACCGGCCGGCGCACTCGCCGGGAAGATCACCACCCTGCACGCCCGCACGCCGCGTCCGATCGTCATCTGTTACGTCGACACCGGGGCGTACGAGGACTACCGGCCCGACGCGCACCGCTTCCCCGGCCATCGCAGCGCCGCCGAGGGCGGGCCGCCGAACCGGCCGGAGCGGCCCGCGGCGGGCTCCGTGATCGGCTGGGACACCGGCTGGGAGGGCGAGCGGTGGCTGGACATCCGGCGCTCCCAGCGGCACCGGTTCGCCGAGGCCGTGTGGGCCAGGTTCGACCTGGCCCGGCGGATGGGGTGCGACGGTGTGGAGCCCGACCAGAACAATCCGGTCGACAACGACCCCGGGTTCCCGATCACCCTGGACGACCAGCTCTCCTGGTACCGCGAGGTGGCCGAGCAGGCCCATGCGCGCGGCCTGTCCGGGGGCCTGAAGAACGGCCACGACCAGCCGGGTTCGGCCGCCAAACTGGTCGACGCCTTCGACTGGGCGCTGCCCGAGGAGTGCGCGCAGTTCGACGAGTGCGATGAGCTGCTGCCCTTCATCGAGCAGGGCAAGGCCGTCTTCGCGGTGGACTACAAGGGGTCGGTCCAGGCCGGTCCGGCCTGCCGCCAGCACAGCAGCCGCCGCTTCGACGGCCTCATCAAGGACGAACCCCCCACCGGCGCCCACCGGGTGGCCTGCCGGCCGTGAGCGGAGGGGCGGCGGGGCGGCGGGGCGCCCCGGACGGGGCTGACGGTCGTGAGCCGACGGGTGGGACGGTCGTGAGCTGACGAGTGGGGCTGGCGGATCGGGCGGGCGGATCGGGCGGGCGGATCGGGCCGACGGGTGGGGCTGGCGGATCGGGCCGACGGGGCCGGCCCACCAGGACCGGCCCCGCCCACTCATCCGCGCCCCCGCCCCCTCACCCCCCTCAACTGCGGATGCGCTCCACCGGAATCCACAGCTCCGCGTCAGCCTCGGTCGCATCGGCCGACAGCCTGGTGCGCAGGATCTCCGGGCCGGGGCGGCTCTGGTACGGGTTGGCCGGGAACCACTGCGTGAACACGTCCCGCCACAGGTACTGGAGGGCCTGCGGGAACGCGCCCGAGCTGGCGAACACCGCCCATGTCCCCGCCGGCACCTCCAGCGCGTCGAGGTCGTCCGGGGCCGCTGCGCTGGTGGCCACGCCGTGGTAGTAGTCCAGTTCGGTGCCCTCGGCCCGGCTGGGGTCCAGGTTGACGCTGACGCCCAGCACGCCCGCAGGCTCCTGGTCCGCGAGGGCGCCGAACCGGTCCAGCTCCTCCGGCGCGATGCCCCGGATGAAGTCGGCGATGGCTGGGTTCATCCCCTCGTGGACGAGCGGCACCCGCGCCCGCTTGCCGACGATGCGGAACGCCTCCTTCTGTACGACCCGGTACTCCATGCTGCTGCTACCTCCTTCGATGACGAGGCGGAAGGAGATCCGCGGCTGGGAGCGCAGGGGCGCGCCCGCGCGCGGGGCGGGGCCGGGGCCGACCCCGTGCACGGCCCGGAAGGCCCGCGCGAACGCCTCGCCCGAGCCGTACCCGTACCGGATCGCGATCTCCAGCAGCGTGCGCTCGTCGGCCAGCACCTCGGCGCCGGCGACCGTGAGCCGTCTGCGCCGCACGTACTCCGACAGCGAGAGCCCCGCCAGCGCGGAGAACAGCCGGCGGAAGTGGTACTCCGACATCACCGCGATCCGAGCCAGCTCGGCCACGTCGACCGGCTGGTCGAGGTGCGACTCAAGGTGTTCCAACGCCTGGTTGAGCCGCTCCAGCACCGCGGGGGCCTCCCTCTGATCGCCTCGTTCGGCCGCTGCCGGCCGCTCGTAACTCTGACTCCAGCCACGCTAGGGAGCGGACACCCGACCGGACCCGACATCTGCTGCCCGATCCGGTCGGGTCGGCCGGGCGCCCCGCCGATCCCCACCGGCGCGGCCCCCGGCCAGAGCGCCCAAGCGCCTCACCGCCTACACCGCCTCGTCGCCCAGCACCGGCAGCAGCCGCGGCAGGTGCCCGTCCGAGGCGAGGGCCGCCGCCTGCCGCTCGGCCGGCACCTCGCCGTACGTCGTCGTGCGCGCGCGGGCGGGCCGGCCGGCGGCCTCGGCTATGGCGACCAGGTCGCGGATCGAGCGGTACGAGCCGTAACCGGAGCCGGCCATCCGGGAGATCGTCTCCTCCATCAGCGTGCCGCCCAGGTCATTGGCGCCCGAACGCAGCATCTCCGCCGCGCCGTCGGCGCCCAGCTTGACCCAGCTCGTCTGGATGTTGGTGATGTGCGGGTGCAGCAGCAGCCGGGCCATCGCCGTGACCGCCCGGTTGTCGCGGGTGGTGGGGCCGGGGCGGGCGATGCCGGCGAGGTAGACGGGGGCGTTGGTGTGGATGAACGGCAGCGTCACGAACTCCGTGAAGCCCGGCACGCCCTTCTCCTGCGCCGCCCGCTGCACGTCCACGAGCGTGCGGAAGTGACCGAGCCAGTGCCGCGGCTGGTCCACGTGCCCGTACATCATCGTGGAGGAGGTGCGCAGACCCAGCTCGTGCGCCGTGGAGATGACCTCGATCCAGGTGGCGGTGGGCAGCTTGCCCTTGGTGAGAATCCAACGCACCTCGTCATCGAGGATCTCGGCCGCCGTACCGGGCAGCGAGTCGAGCCCCGCCTCACGGGCCGCGGTCAGCCACTCGCGGATGGACAGGCCGGTGCGGCTGGCGCCGTTGACGACCTCCATCGGCGAGAAGGCGTGCACGTGCATGCCGGGCACCCGCTCCTTCACCGCGCGCGCGATGTCGAAGTACGCGCTGCCCGGCAGGTCCGGGTGGATGCCGCCCTGCATGCACACCTCCACCGCGCCCACCTCCCACGCCTGCTCGGCCCGGTCGGCGACCTGATCGAGGGAGAGGGTGTACGCGTCGGCGTCGGTGCGCCGCTGCGCGAAGGCGCAGAAGCGGCAGCCGGTGTAGCAGACGTTGGTGAAGTTGATGTTGCGCGTGACGATGTACGTGACGTCGTCGCCGACGACCGAGCGGCGCAGGTCGTCCGCGACCCGGCAGAGCGCGTCCAGGGCCGGCCCGTCCGCGTGCAGCAGGGCCAGCGCCTCGTCGTCGGTGAGCCGGGTCGGGTCGTCGGCGGCCACCGCGAGCGCGGCCCGCACGTCGGCGTCGATCCGCGAGGGCACCATGCCGGGCGCCGCGGCCTCGCGCAGCGCCTCCCAGTCGCCGTAGACGTGGTCGAAGTCCTCCCGCCGGTCGGCGGTGCGGCCCTCGGTGTCGATGGTGTGGTGCAGGTCGGTGCGGCCGGTGCCGGCGGTGGGCAGCGCGAAGCCCTCGTCGGGCTCCTGCCACGGCAGCCCGCGCGGCATCGCCTCCGCGCGCGCGAGGCCGGTCTCGGCGTCGGCGAGCGCCCTGACGTGCGGCATCAGCCGCGGGTCGAGCCAGGGCTCGCCGCGCTGCACGAACTCCGGGTAGACCGCGAGGCGTTCGCGCAGCTCGAAACCGGCGGTGGCGCTGTGCGCGGCGAGCGCGTCGATCTGCGGCCAGGGTCGCTCGGGGTTGACGTGGTCGGGGGTGAGCGGCGAGACGCCGCCCCAGTCGGAGATGCCCGCGCCGATCAGCCGCGCGTACGCGCCCGCGACGGTCGGCTGCGTGACGTCGCCGTCGACCAGGTGGGGCGGCGCCTGGAGGCAGACGGAGGGGCCGAGGAGGTGGCGGGCGACCGCGACGGTGGCGACCAGGTCATCGAGTTCCGCGTCCGGCGCGGCCCGCATCGCCGTGTCCGGCTTGGCGCGGAAGTTCTGGATAATCAGCTCTTGGATGCCGTGGTAGGCGCGCGCGATGCGGCGCAGTGCGAACAGCGAGTCGGCGCGCTCCTCGTACGTCTCGCCGATGCCGATCAGCAGCCCGCTGGTGAACGGCACGGAGCTGCGGCCCGCGTCCTCCAACACCCGCAGCCGGACGGCCGGTTCCTTGTCGGGCGAGCCGTAGTGCGGCTGGCCGGGCTCGCTCCACAGCCGCTCGGAGGTGGTCTCCAGCATCATCCCCATCGAGGGGGCGACCGGCTTGAGCCGCTGGAAGTCCGTCCACGACATCACCCCGGGGTTGAGGTGCGGCAGCAGCCCGGTCTCCTCCAGGATGCGGATCGACATCGCGCGCACGTAGGAGATCGTGTCGTCGTACCCCTCGGCCTCCAGCCAGGCGCGCGCCTCGGGCCAGCGGTCCTCAGGCTTGTCGCCGAGGGTGATGAGCGCTTCCTTGCAGCCCAGTTCGGCGCCGCGACGGGCGATGGCCAGCACCTCGTCCGGCGACATGTACATCCCGTGGCCGGCGCGGCGCAGCTTGCCGGGGACGGTGGCGAACGTGCAGTAGTGGCACTTGTCCCGGCAGAGCCGGGTGAGGGGGATGAAGACGCTGCGGGAGTACGTGATGACGCCCGGGCGGCCGGCGGCGGCCAGGCCCGCGTCCCGCACCCGCGCGGCCGATGCGCACAGGTCATCAAGGTCGGCGCCGCGCGCCTGGAGCAGCACCGCGGCCTCGGCGACGTCCAGCGCCACCCCGTCGCGCGCCCGACGCAGGGCGCGGCGCATGGCGTTGGCGGTGGGGGGTGGCCCGGCGGGGGCCTGGGCCGGTGGGGCCGCGGCGGGGGCGGTCGCGGCGGCGCGCGGGGGGGGGGCCGGGGGCGCCGGCGGCCCGGGCGGCCCCCCCGGGGGGGGCCCCGGGGCGCCTGGGGTGAGCTGGTCGGCCGGGTGAGCCGCCCGGCCACTCGGCCCACCCCGGTAGCGTGGCGCGGC
>NZ_JBEHZD010000710.1:0-3350 GCF_040240285.1 Streptomyces sp. HSW2009
GGGGGGGGGGGGCGGGCGGGCCCGCCGGCCGCGCCCCCCCCCCCCCCCCCGGGGGCGCGCCCCCCGGGCCCCCCGGGGGGGGGGGGCGACGGCCGGGGGGCCGGCCGCGGACCACCCGGCGGGCGGGGGGAAGTAGCGGCGGAACAGGGTCGGGGTCAGATGCGGGTGGGGGCGCTGTGGTTGCGGAGGTTGCGGAGGTGGGTGCGCCAGATACGGAGGGCCGGGAGGCGGGTGCGGGTGGTTTCGGCCAGCGCGGCACGTACGGCGAGGTGGCCGGCGCGCAGCCACAGGGCGGGGGCCAGGTGGCGGCGGCCGAGCAGGAACCGTCGGTTGACGACCAGCCGGGGCCGCCAGTGCCGTTTGTACGGTTCGTCGCCGCGCAGCAGGCTGAGCACGCTGCGGCCGGTCGCGGTGGCGCGGGTGGCGTCCTGGCGCAGCAGCATGGTGGCGATGTCGATCTTGCGGCGGGCTTCGGGGTGCGCACCGTAGAGGTAGCCGCCCGCGAACTGGCGGGAGAGCAGGGTGACCTCGCTGACCAGCACGTCGTCGCCGATCCGGTACTCGCTCAGGACCGCGTCGCCGGTGCGCACCAACTGCCGTGTCGCGCGGGCGAGATGGTCGGCGAAGCGTGGGCTCAGGTGCTCGGGGGTGACGCCGCGGCCCTGCCACTGCTGACGGTGCAGGTCGAGCATGGTGGTGACGGCCGCCGGCACCTGGTCGGCGGGGACGGCGTGGTGGGTGACGCCGAGTGCGTCCACCCGGCGGAGCTTGCGGCGGGCGTTGCGGGCGCTGGCGCCGGAGAGCCTGCGGAGCAGTTCGTCCATGGGGCGCGCGGGCAGTTCGAGGCAGGTCGAGTCGGCGCGCCGGCGCATCGGCCCGCGCCAGCGCCCGACCACCGATTCGACGGCGGCGCCGGGGCGCACCTCACGGAAGTCGATGAGCGCGGTACGGGCCAGCCGGCGCAGTCCCGCGGCGAGGGCGTCGGCGGCCTGCGGGCAGTCGTCGGCGATCAGCACGTCGCAGAAGTCGGAGATGTCGAGGCCGAGCGGTAGCAGGGTGGGGAAGGGCCGGTAGCCGAGCAGCAGCGGGGCGACGGCGACCAGTGGGCGGGCGGTGGGGTCCGCAGGGGCGGGCGGGGAGCCGGGGCCCGGGGTGGGGTTTCGGTGGACGAGGACCAGGCGCAGCCGGTGGGGCTGTCCGTAGGAGAGCCACCACGAGTGGAGCCAGGCGTGGGTCTGGAAGGGCGTGGCCGCGGAGCAGCGCCGGTACAGGTCGTCCCAGGCCCCGGCGAGCGCCGCGAAGTGCCGCGGGTCGCGGCAGATGGTGGTGGTGAGGTGCTGGGGGGTGGGTGGGAGCTTGGGGTGGGGGTGGGGTGGACCGGTGGTCGGGGTCGTGGTGGGTGGGGGCGCGGCCGATGGGGCCGGTAGGGCCGGTGGCGCGGCCGATGGGGGCAGTGGGGTCGGTGGAGGGGCGGGTGGGGGCGTGGCGCCGGGCCGTGGGGGCTTCGCGGGGGGCCTTCGGGCGGCGGGGGCCGGGGTGGTGCGGGGCCGGTGGGTGGTCATCGGGGGGCCTCCGCTTCGGGGCGGCGGCCGGGGGCGGCGGTGCTGCCGGGCGCCGGGGTCGGGCCTGGCGGGGACGCGGACCCGGCAGGGGACTCAGACCCGGAAGGGGACTCGGGGGCGGGCGGGGACGCGGGGGCGGGGGCCCGGCCTGCGGTGGGGCGCACCAGGAGGGCCAGCGCGCCGAGCAGGCCGCCGGCGCAGCCGCCGACGGCGAGGGAGAGCGGGAACGAAGGTGAGGTCGGGGTGGTCGGGGGCACGGCGGGGGCGAAGACCGTGAGCCGGACACCGGTGTTCCGGGCCGAGCGGTTGGCGTGTCCGGCCAGCGCGCGGGCGACGGCGTTGGCGGTGGTCGCGGCGCGGGCCGGGCGCGCGTCGGCGCCCGTGACCTCGATCATCGGGGCGTCGGGCGAGGTCGCGGTGCGCACGCTCGCCCGCAGGTCCTCCACCGGCGTCCCGGTGCTCCGCTGCGCCGCGCTCAGCACGGCGCCGCCGGTGGTGATCCGGCCGTACGCCTGGGCGAAGCCGAGCGCCGTCGCCGGGTCCGTGCCGTCCGCCGGCACGGCGACAACGTAACTGGTGGCGGTGTACTCGGGCGTGGCGAGCAGCCCGTACGCCGCGCCACCCCCGAGGCCGAGCGCCGCACCGAACACCACCGGCCACCACCCGGGGACCCGCGCCCGCGCAGCGCGCCACAGCGGGCCCCGGGGGCGGGGGGCATGGGTGGTGCGGGCGGGTGCTTCCGGTGGGGGTTCGGGATCGGTCTGCCCGGGGGCGGCGGGGTGGGGGGCGTGCCCGCTGGGCTCGGGGCCGAGGCCCGGGCGCAGACCGGGGCCGGGGCGGGTGGTCTTGGGCGGGTGCGGCGTGGGGGGGGGTGCGGTCTGGGCGAGTCCCGGTGCGGCGGGGACGGGCGCGCTGAGGACGGGCGCGCCGGAGATGAGCGTGGCGGGGCCGGAAGCGCCGGGGATGGACAGCGAGGCTTCCGTGAACTCCCCTTTCCGCAAAGGGAGTTCAATCGCACGGGAAGATGGGTGGGAGAGCTGGCGTGGGGCGGGGGGGCGCTGGTCGAGTGCGGTGCGGGGGGCGGCCTGCGGGTGCTCGGACGCGGTGGGGGGCGGGGGTTCGGGGGTGGCCGGCGGGTTCGGCACGGTCATGACCAGCGTGGCGTCGGCGGCCAGGAGGGAGGCGGCCGTGGGGAGGTTCGCGCGGGGGGTGGGGGCGAGGGAGGCCGGCCCTCGTGTCGACTTGTCGCTGTGGTGCTCGGTGGTGTGCGACTCGCTGTGCCCGGGTTCGCGGTGGCTGGGCTCCGGGTCGTCGGAATCGTCCGGGTGGTCGGGCGGCGAGTCGTGCTCGGGGTCGCGGCGGGCGGTGGCGGGAGCCTTCGCGTCGGTCGCGGCGTTCGGGACCTTGGCCCCGCCGGGGGTGGGGGTGGTGCGTGGCTTGCGCTGTCGGCGGGTGGTCGCGGTCGCGCCGGGGCGCTGCGGGGTGGCTGGCGTCGATGCGGCTGATGCCGGGGGCGGGACGGGGCCGGCGGTGTCGGTCGGCCGGGCCGGGGGCTGGCTCGCGTCCTCGGCGGTGGCGGGCCGCGAGGGCGCGGGGGGGCGGCCCGGGCGGGCGCTGGTGGTCTTGGACATGGGGGTGCTCACCTCTTCGCGTTCTTGCGGGCGTACGGGCGCGCGGGGCGGCGCGGGTGGGGCCGGGGGCCCCCCCCCCCCCCCGGGGGCGCGGGGCGGCCGCCCCCCCCGCGCACCCCGCGCGGGCGCCCCGCGGCCCCCCCCCCCCGCCGGCGGG
>NZ_JBEHZD010000711.1:0-3344 GCF_040240285.1 Streptomyces sp. HSW2009
GGGGGGGGGGGGGGGGGGGCGGGGGGGGCGGGGGGCGCCTGCGGCGGGGGCAGCACATCGCCCGTCAGCTCGGCCGCCGCCCCGGCGGACGGCGATCCGCCCAGGTCAACGATGGCCTGCTCGGTCGCGGTCTGCTCCGACTGCCGAGCCTGCCGCGACCGCTGCGGCTGTCGATCGGGGCCGGTTCCCTCTGCGCTCGTCGTCATTCCTTGAGGATACGAGCGGCCTCTGACAGTGGCGCCGAAGATCGCTGCGTGCTACGTCACAGGGGCCGCTCCGACCCCGCTCGCGGCCCGCGCCCCGTACCGCGCACTCGGTACGGGGCGGCCACGACTACAGGTACTGCGCGTACGCGTCGAGCGCCCGCAGCACGGTGCTCTCGTCGCCGGTCGGGGTCTGGAGCACCACTTCGGTGATGCCCAGGTCCGCGAAGTGGGCGAGCTTACCCGGCGTCGGCACCACCGCGTACGGGACGACCTCGGGCGCGCCCGCGCGCCCCGCGTCCGTCCAGGCCCGGCGCCGCGCGGGCCGCGACTCGGTCAGGCCGCTTCCGCCGAGCGGCAGCCAGCCGTCGGCCTGCGCGGCGATGTGCGCGAACAACCGCGGGCCCGCCCCGCCGCCGAGCAGGGTGCGCGGACCGGTCAGCGGTGCGCCGGCGCGCTGGCGCGGCGGCAGCAGCGGCTTGGGGTGCGCGTGGCTGGCCGGTACGAAGCCGAACTCGCCGTCGTAACCGGTCGGTTCGGCCGCCCACAGGGCCTGCATCAGGGCCAACTGGTCGCGTACGAGCTCGCGCCTGGTCGACCACTGGATGCCGTGGCTCGCGGCCTCCTCGACGTGCCAGCCGTAGCCGACGCCAAGGGTGAACCGGCCGCCGGAGAGGAAGTCGAGGGTGGCGATCTGCTTGGCCAGGTCGATCGGGTCGTGCTGGGCGACCAGGGCGATGCCGGTGCCGAGGCCGAGCCGTTCGGTGACGGCGGCGGCCTGGCCGAGCGCGACGAACGGGTCGAGCGAGCGCCCGTACTCGCGCGGCACCGGCCCACCGCCGGGGAGCCGGCTGGCGCCGTCCACCGGGATGTGGGTGTGTTCGGGGAGGTAGAGGCCGGCGAATCCGCGCTCTTCCAGCGCGCGGGCCAATCGGACGGGGCTTACGGTCTCGTCGGTGAGAAAGCTGGTGATGGCGACACGCATAGCCGGTTCGTACCTCCGCGTGGGCTGAGCTGCTGTGCGTATGTTCTCTCACCGTCACCCGGGTTATCCACAGCCCTTTCCGCCTCTGTCACAGACGCGTACAACGGTTGTCACACGGCCGGTCACGGCCCGGGACACCACCGCTCTCGGACGCTGCGACCGCTGGTCACGGCTGCCACCCGGCGGCTGTGGGCACGAGCTGAGAACAGGCCGGGAGCGGGTCGGGAGCGGGTCGGACACGGGCCAGGAGCGGGCCGGACAGCTAGGGAAGACGGGCGCGGGGACCGTGACCGGCGGTGTGGACGGCGACGCGGCACCCACGCAATCGCCCACCCGACCGGGTGAAACCGGGGGGCGCGGGGCCGCGGCGGGTTGGGTACGAGGCTCTGCCGAGGCCGGGCCCCGTAGGACAGGCGGGACCAACCCGGGCCGACGGGACCGGCAAGGCACCCGGGGGACGGCAAGGCACCTGGGGACGGCAAGGCAGCAACACCGCAAGAACAGCAAGAACAGCAGGGACAGCAGGGACAGCGAAAACGAGGGGGACCGCAATGGACCGTCGGGCACTACTGAAGATGTCGGCCGCCACGGGCGCGGCGGGCGCGCTGACGCTGGGCACCGTGACGTTCGCGCACGCGGCCGACGGGCGCGGCGAAGAGACCCGCAAGGTCACCGGCGAACTGCCGCCCGGCTCCCCCGACTTCGTCTACCTACCGCTGGACATCCCGCACGGCGTGCGCGAAATACACGTCGCGTACGGGTACGACCGGCCCAGCGTGCCAGCCGGCACCCAGGGGAACGCCTGCGACATCGGCATCTTCGACGAACGCGGCATCGAACTCGGCGGACGCGGCTTCCGCGGCTGGTCCGGCGGGTTCCGCACGGAGTTCACGATCAGCGCGGAGCAGGCCACCCCGGGCTATCTGCCGGGCCCGGTCGGCGCCGGCACCTGGCACGTCGTACTCGGCCCGTACACGGTGGCACCGGCCGGGCTGCACTACGAGGTGACGATCACCCTGCGGTACGGGGCGCGCGGGCGCACCCCGCGGCCGGAGTACCCGCCGCAGCGCGCCAAGGGACGGGGTCGCGCCTGGTACCGGGGCGACAGCCATCTGCACACGGTCCACTCCGACGGCAGGCGCACCCCGGCCGAAGTGGCCGCCGCGGCCCGCGGGGCCGGGCTCGACTTCATCACCACCACCGAGCACAACACCAGCTCGGGGCATGCCGCCTGGGCCGGGCTGTGGGGCGATGACCTGCTGGTGCTGACCGGCGAAGAAGTCACCACGCGCAACGGCCACGTACTCGCGATCGGCGTGGACCCGGGCACGTTCATCGACTGGCGGTACCGGGCGCGGGACAACGCGTTCGGCCGGTTCGCCCGCAAGATCCGGCAGGCCGACGGCCTGGTCGTGCCGGCCCACCCGCACGCCACCTGCATCGGCTGCAACTGGAAGTTCGGCTTCAACGAGGCGGACGCCGTAGAGGTGTGGAACGGCCCGTTCACGCCCGACGACGAGGTGTCGATCGCCGAGTGGGACAACACGCTGGGCGCCGCGGGCCGCGGCGGCAAACCGTGGCTGCCGGCGCTGGGGAACAGCGACGCCCACCGCGACGGCCAGACGGTGGGGCTGCCCCAGACGGTCGTCCTCGCCGACGACCTGTCCCGCCCCGCGATCCTCGCCGGCCTCAGGGCCGGCCACAGTTGGATAGCGGAGTCCACCGGGATCGACCTGACCTTCACCGCACTCGACGGCCGCGGCCGACACGCGGGCATCGGCGACCGGCTGGCCGCGGCCCGCAACGAGCCGGTCACCGCCCGGCTGGAGATATCCGGCGCCCCGACCGGCGGCACCGTGCGCTTCCTCACCGACCAGGGCCAACTCTTCGCCACGGCCACACCCGCCGGCGGCTCCGGCGTGATCGAGTGGCGGACCACCCCGTCGTACGCGGCTTACGTCCGGGCCGAAATCCGACACGCCCCACCGGCCGGCAGCCCGACGGATGCCCCCGGCCCGATGGCCGCCATGACCAACCCGATCTTCTTGGGGGCGCGGGGGGAGGGGTGAGGTGCCGGACCCTGGGGGGGCCGGACGCGTCCACCCGCGGCTGGAACCTGGCGCCCGAGGTCGCCGGCTGGGCGCCGGCGACCCTGC
>NZ_JBEHZD010000712.1:0-3331 GCF_040240285.1 Streptomyces sp. HSW2009
CCCCCCCGGGGGGCGGGGGGGCCCCCCCCCCCCCCCCCCCCCCCCCCCCCCCCGGCCCCCCCCCCCGGGGCGCGGGCGGGGGGGGGGGCGGGGCCGCGTATGGGGGAGCCCCGCCCGAGGCGGGGCCGCGTACCAGGAAACGGTGTCCAGGGAACCTGTGTGAGGGGACGGGCCCCGGCGCCGCCGGCTACGCGTCCGGTAGCCGGCCGCGCCCGGTGGTGGCGGTGAGTGGGGCGAGTGGATCGGCGTCCCGTTCGGCGATGCGCCGCACCACCTCCTCCGGGCCGAAGTCCACGTCGGCCGGGTGCCGGCAGGCGGCGACCTCCGACCAGTCGAGCGGCGTCGCGACCCCGGGGCGCTCGCGCACCCGCAGCGTGTACGGGGCGGCCGTGGTCTTCGCCGAGTTGTTCTGTGACCAGTCGATGAACACCTTGCGGTGCCGGGCGGCCCGCGCCATGGTGGCGGTCGCGAGTTCCGGCAATTCCCCGCGCATCCGGCCCGCGAGCCGTCGGGCGTAGTCCACCGCCGCGTCGGCCGAAGTGGGCCGCCCCGGCACGTAGAGGTGCAGCCCCTTGGAACCGGAGGTCACCGCACACACCGTCAGGCCGTCCGCGGCGAGCGCCGTGCGCAGCGCGAGCGCCACCCGGCAGCAGTGTGTGACGGCGGCGCCCGGGCCCGGATCGAGGTCGACGACGACCCGGTCGTGCACCGCGGGCCCGGTCGAGGCCCGCCACTGCGGCACGTGCACCTCGTACGCCCCGAGGTTGGCCATCGCCACCAGCGCCGCGGTCGAGTCGACGACCACGTGCGGCGCCGGCCCCTCCTTGCTCGGCACCCGGGTGACGGTGACCCAGTCGGGCGCCCCGGGCGGCGGGTTCTTCGCGTACCAGCGCTCGCCGCCCACCCCGTCCGGGGCCCGGACGAAGGAGGCCGCGCGGTCGGTGGTGTGCGGCACCAGCAGGTCGGCCACGCGGGCGTAGTAGTGGAGCAACTCCGCCTTGGTGTGGCCCGATGCGGGGAAGAGCGTCTTGCGCAGGTGGGTCAGGGCCAGTCGGTGGCCCGCCACCTCAACGGACTGCCGGTCGGCGGCTGCGGACATGGGGTGGACCATGCCACGCGGGCCCGTGAACTATGCCGATCGCGCAGGTGAACGCAGCCGATGGCGGGTGGTCCTGGCACGGCGGCGGCCGAATCGGCCCGATGGTTCCGGTGTGAGGCCAACCGCCGTGCCCACGGGGCCGATACGCGGCCGGGGCGCCGGGCGGATCGAGCGGCCCGGGGCCCGTGGCGGGCCGGAATATACCGCGGCCAGGGCCGGAACCCGACGTTCCAAGCGCCACCCTTGGTCATATAACGTTAAAGAAAATTGCTCTGATCACGTGCGTCCCGGGAGGCAACCATGGGCACACGGCGTACAACGCTGCCCGGTGTAGGTACCCAGTACGACTTCACCACACATGCGGGACAGCACCTGTCCGTCGTCGTCCACCAGGACGGCCGCCGATTCATCGGCTTCTACTCCAAGGACGACCCCGACTCCTGCCAGATGTCGATCCCCCTTTCGCCGGAGGAGGCGACGGCCGTCGCCCACCTGATCGACCCGGCGCCCATCGAGGCGGTCCGTACCGACGGCATCGACCTGGTCACCGAGCACATCCCGGTGGGCAGCAGGTCGCCGTACGCGGGTCGGCTGCTCGGTGAGACCGGTGCCAGGACCCGCACCGGGGCCTCCATCGTCGCGGTGTTGCGGCGCAACAGCGCGCACCCCTCGCCCGGCCCCGACTTCCGGTTCGCCATCGGCGACACCCTCGTCGCGGTCGGCACCAGAGAGGGCGTGGACGCCCTCACCGCCATCATCACGGAGGGCTGACCCACGTGCACGACACCACCACGCTTCTCATCGAGCTCGGGGCCGTCATCCTCGGGCTCGGTCTCATCGGCCGGTTGGCACTGCGCTTCGGCCTCTCTCCCATACCCCTCTACCTGCTGGCCGGACTCGCCTTCGGCCAGGGCGGCCTCCTCCCGCTGAAGGCCAGTGAGGAGTTCGTCGGGGTCGGCGCCGAGATCGGCGTCATCCTGCTGTTGCTCCTGCTGGGACTTGAGTACAGCGCCTCCGAACTCGTCACCAGCCTGAAGACGCAGTACCCGTCGGGCGCGGTCGACTTCGCGCTCAACGCCATTCCGGGCGCCGTGGCCGCCCTGCTGCTCGGCTGGGGCCCGGTCGGCGCCGTCGCCCTCGCCGGCGTCACCTGGATCTCCTCATCCGGGGTCATCGCCAAGGTCCTCACCGACCTGGGACGACTCGGCAACCGGGAGACACCGGTCGTCCTGAGCCTGCTGGTCATCGAGGACCTGTCGATGGCCGTCTACCTGCCGCTGCTCACCGCGCTGGTGGCCGGCGCCGGGCTGGCCGGCGGCAGCGTGACCCTGCTGATCGCGCTCGGCACCGTCGGCATCGTGCTCTACCTCGCGCTCCGGCACGGCCGGCTGATCAGCCGCGCCGTCTCGTCGGACAACCCCGAGATGCTGCTGCTCGTCGTCCTCGGCCTCACCCTGCTGGTCGCCGGTGTCGCGCAGGAGCTCCAGGTGTCGGCCGCGGTCGGCGCGTTCCTGGTGGGCATCGCGCTCTCGGGCGAGGTGGCCGAGGGTGCGGAGCGGCTGCTGACGCCCCTGCGCGACCTGTTCGCCGCCGTCTTCTTCGTCTTCTTCGGCCTGTCGACCGACCCGACCGAGATCCCCCCGGTGCTGGTGCCGGCGCTGCTGCTCGCCGCCGTCACCACCGTCTCCAAGATCGGCACCGGCTGGTACGCGGCCCGGCGCGCCGGCATCGGCCCGCGCGGTCGGTTGCGGGCCGGTGGCGTGCTGGTGGCCCGCGGCGAGTTCTCCATCGTGATCGCCGGCCTCGCCGTCAGTACGGAGCCCAGGATCGGGCCGATCGCCACCGCGTACGTCCTCATCCTGGTCATCGTCGGCCCGCTCGCCGCCCGCTACACCGAGCCCGCCGTGCGGAGGCTGGGCGAGTGGCGTTCGGCCAAGTCCGCCGCGCGGGGCACGGGGGCCAAGGCGCCGGTCGACGACGGTGCGCCGGCCGGTGACCTCGCGTCGAACGAGTCCGCGGCGGGCGCCGCGGACTCCGGTCCGCAGCCGCGGGACGCCGCGGCGCAGGAGGACCAGCCGGGTCTGCCCTCGCACTGACCCGGCGCCCGCGCCACCGCTGCCGGTGGGAGCGGGCGACACGGCCCCCGGCCCCCCCCCCGGGGGGCGGGCCCCGCCGGGGGCGCCCCATGCGCCCCCCCGGCCCCCCCCGGCCCCGCGCGCCCGGGGGTGGCCC
>NZ_JBEHZD010000713.1:0-3325 GCF_040240285.1 Streptomyces sp. HSW2009
CCCCGGGCCCGGGCCCCCGGGGGGGGGGGGGGCCGGGCGGCGGGTACGAAGGCGGGCCGGCAGGCCCGGGCCACCGCCCGGGCCGGCGGCGCGGGCGGCAAGGCCAACGGGGCGGGCAGAGCGAACGAGACCGGCGCGAGGAGCCAGTCCGCGGGCCGCTCCGCCGACCGCGCTGCCGATCGCTCCGCCGAGCGTGCCGCCGCCGATTCGGCCGCCGGCCTCGCCGCGCCGTCGCCCTCCGACGGCGGCGGGCACGGCCTGATCGGGATGCGCGAGCGGGTCGCTGCGCTGCGCGGCGTCTGCGAGGTGGGACCCCGCGTCGAGGGCGGCTTCCGGGTGCGCGCGACACTGCCGGTACGAGGCCGTTCGGGAGGGGATGAGGGCGCATGACGATCAAGGTGGTGCTCGCGGACGACCAGGCGCTGTTGCGCAGTGCGTTCCGCATCCTGGTGGACTCCGAGCCGGACATGGAGGTCGTCGGGGAGGCGGCGGACGGCGCGCAGGCGGTGGAGCTGACCCGCGCCCACCAGGCCGACGTGGTGCTGATGGACATCCGGATGCCCGGCACCGACGGGCTCGCCGCCACCCGCGTGATCAGCGCGGACCCGGCACTGGCCGAGGTCAGGGTGGTGATGCTGACCACGTTCGAGGTGGACGAGTACGTGGTGGAGTCGCTGCGCGCGGGCGCCAGCGGCTTCCTCGGCAAGGGCGCGGAGCCCGAGGAACTGCTGGCCGCGATCCGGGTCGCGGCGGCCGGCGAGGCCCTGCTGTCCCCGGCGGCGACCAAGGGCCTGATCGCGAAGTTCCTCGCCCAGGGCGGCGGCGCGGACGAGGAGGCGGACGGGAGCGGCTACGGGTCCAGCCGTCTGGAGGCGCTCACGGTGCGCGAACGCGAGGTGCTGGTGCACGTCGCGGGCGGCCTGTCGAACGACCAGATCGCCGAACGGCTCCACGTCAGCCCGCTCACCGTCAAGACCCACGTCAACCGCGCCATGGCCAAGCTCGGCGCCCGCGACCGGGCGCAGCTGGTGGTCATCGCGTACGAGACGGGGCTGGTGCGCCCGCGTACGGACTGATGCGTACGGACTGATGCGTACGGGCTGATGCGTATGGACTGGTGCGTACGGACGTGCGTACGAGCTGACGCGTACGAGCTGGGGGTTCGGCACGACGGCCGCGGCCCGGGAGGTGAGGCCCGGGCCGCGCCCGTGGTGGGTGGGCACGGTGGTGCGCGGCGGGTTACGGGAGCGACAGCATCCGCTCCAGGGCCAGCTTGGCGAAGCGCTCCGTCTCCTGGTCGACCTGGATGCGGTTGACCACCTTGCCATCGGCCAGCGACTCCAGGGTCCACACCAGGTGGGGCAGGTCGATGCGGTTCATGGTGGAGCAGAAGCACACCGTCTTGTCGAGGAAGACGATCTCCTTGCCCTGGCTGGCGAACCGGTTCGCCAGCCGGCGCACCAGGTTCAGCTCGGTCCCGATCGCCCACTTGGACCCGGCCGGCGCGGCCTCCAGGGTCTGGATGATGTGCTCGGTGGAGCCCACGTGGTCGGCGGCTGCCACCACCTCGTGCTTGCACTCGGGGTGCACCAGCACGTTGACCCCGGGTATGCGGGCGCGCACGTCCTCCACCGAGTCCAGCGAGAACCGGCCGTGCACCGAGCAGTGGCCGCGCCACAGGATCATCTTGGCCGCGCGCAGCTCTTCGACGGTCAGGCCGCCGCCCGGCTTGTGCGGGTTGTAGACCACGCAGTCCTCCAGGGACATCCCCAGGTCCCGCACGGCCGTGTTGCGCCCCAGGTGCTGGTCGGGCAGGAACAGCACCTTGGTGTCGAGCTCCGCCGCGCGCCCCTCGCCCTGCGCGAAGGCCCACTCAAGAGCCCGGCGCGCATTGGACGAGGTGCAGATCGTGCCGCCGTGCCGGCCGGTGAACGCCTTGATGTCGGCCGAGGAGTTCATGTACGAGACCGGCACGGTCACGTCGGCGACCCCGGCCTCG
The DNA here is from genome assembly GCF_040240285.1 of Streptomyces sp. HSW2009. Lineage (NCBI taxonomy): Bacteria > Bacillati > Actinomycetota > Actinomycetes > Kitasatosporales > Streptomycetaceae > Streptomyces > Streptomyces sp. HSW2009. Next base: position 2,000 of record NZ_JBEHZD010000713.1, read on the forward strand.
GTCAGCACGTCCCAGCACTCGGCGACCTGCTCGGCCGTCGCCATGTCGGCCATCGAACAGCCGGCGGCCAGGTCGGGCAGGATGACCTGCTGGTCGTCGCCGGTGAGGATGTCGGCGGACTCGGCCATGAAGTGCACGCCGCAGAAGACGATGAACTCGGCGTCCGGTCGGGCCGCCGCGTCCCGGGCGAGCTTGAAGGAGTCCCCGGTGACGTCGGCGAACTCGATGACCTCGTCGCGCTGGTAGTGGTGGCCGAGCACGAAGACCCGGTCCCCGAGCTTCTCCTTGGCGGCGCGGGCCCGTGCCACCAGGTCCGGGTCGGAGGGGGCGGGCAGGTCGCCCGGACACTCCACGCCGCGCTCGCTCTTGGGGTCGGCCTCGCGGCCCAGCAACAGCAGGGCCAGAGGGGTGGGCTGGACGTCGAGAGTTTGGGCGGTGGTCACTACACGCACCCTTTCTGTTTTCCGCAGACAAGCCTTTTCGTCTGTTTGACGCTATTTATCATAACCGCTTTGCGTCACGTTGACGATGGCCATCGCGTCGATGTGACGCATTCCTGGTTCGGCGACGCATGCCCCCGCACGGAACGGTGTGCGAGCATGAAGACGGAAGACGCGCGCCAGATGCGGAATGAATTCGGCACGGCGTGGGTTGCAGCCGAGGGCAAGCAGTCCGTACAACCCGGGAGAGAAGCAGATGACGGTTCAGGACGACACCACCACGAGTGACGGCATCCTCCTGTCCGATGCCGCCGCGGGCAAGGTCAAGGCACTGCTGGAGCAGGAAGGCCGTGATGACCTCGCGCTGCGCGTCGCCGTCCAGCCTGGTGGCTGCTCCGGCCTGCGCTACCAGCTCTTCTTCGACGAGCGTTCGCTCGACGGCGATGTCGTGAAGGACTTCGACGGCGTCAAGGTCGTCACCGACCGCATGAGCGCCCCGTACCTGGGCGGTGCCTCCATCGACTTCGTGGACACCATCGAGAAGCAGGGCTTCACCATCGACAACCCGAACGCCACGGGCTCCTGCGCCTGCGGCGACTCCTTCAGCTAAGCCCCGCCCGGGCCCCACCGCGGACGCGTGCCGCGGGCGGGGCCCTGCCGCGTGGTTGCCACGGCCCGGGGGCCCGGTCACCGTCCGTCAGGGCGGCGGTCACGGCCCGCCGGGCCGTGTCGCGTCGTGCGGCGTCGCGTAGTGCGGTGCCGAGCGGTGCCGCGTCGTGCGGTGGCCGGGTCGCAGGACAGCACGCGGCGGGGGGGGGGGGGGGGGGGGGGGGGGGGGGGGGGGGGGGGGCGGGGGGGGCGGGGGGGGGGGGGGGGGGGGGGGGGG
>NZ_JBEHZD010000714.1:0-3318 GCF_040240285.1 Streptomyces sp. HSW2009
GCCCGCGTCCTTTGTCAAAAAGACCCCCCCCCCCGCCGCCCGCGAGGGGGGCGCGGCCTCACTCGGCGGGCCGCCCGGCGGGCCGGGGCGGCGGCACGGCCGGCCGGTCGGCGCCCGGCCCCGACGCCTTCGGCGCGGCCGGTTCGACCAGCGTGTACGACAGCGCCCAGCAGGCGAGCGGCATCGTCACCAGCGTGGCGAGCGCCCAGCGCAGCGAGGTCGCCTCGGCCAGCGCGCCGACCAGCGGGCTGGCGATGCCGCCGATGCTCACGGCGAGGCCGAGGGTGACGCCGCTCGCGGTGCCGACCCGGTTCGGCAGGTAGTCCTGCCCCAGGGTGACGTGCAGCGAGAAGGGGACGTACAGGGCGACGGAGGTCGCCGCGACGAAGAGGTACACCAGCGGCCCCGGCGCCAGCGGGATGCCCACGACGGACGGCACGGCCACCGCGTACGCCACGCGCAGCGCCCGCACCCGGCCCCAGCGCGCGGCCAGCCGGCCGCCGAGCAGGGTGCCCACGGCGCCGCCGGCGAAGAGCAGGAACAGCGCTGCGGCGCCGGCCGTGTCCCCCGCGCCCAGATACTCGCGCACGTACAGCGAGAGGAACGCGCTGAGCCCCACATAGGCGATGGAGCGGCAGATCACGATCGAGGAGAGCCGGAGGAACTGCGGCCAGTCGTCCGGGCCGATCCGCTCCCTGCCGCCGCGGGCGCCGGTCGCGGCCGGCTGGAGCACGGCCCCCGACCACAGCACCAGGGCCACGCCGAGGGCGGCGGGCACGATCAGCAGCGGGGTCGCCGACAGCCCGCCGACCGCGAGCACCGGGGTGACCATGACCGGCGCGAGCGCCCAGCCGATGTTGCCGCCGAGCGAGAACCAGCTCATGCCCATGTGGCTGCCGCCGGTGGCGATCCGCGCCACCCTCGCGGCCTCGGGGTGGTACGCGGCGACGCCGAGCCCGGAGAGCGCCACCGCGCACCAGGTCAGCGCGTACCCCTGGGCGGCCCCGGCCAGCGCGATGCCGAGCCCGGCAGCGGCGATGCCGCCGGAGATCAGCCAGGGCATGGGCCGGCGGTCGGTGAGGGCGCCGAAGGCGGGTTGCACCACCGAGGAGAGCAGGGTGGCGGCGAGCACGATGCCCGACACCTCCACATAGCTGTAGTCGCGTTCGGCCACCAGGAACGGCACCAGGGCCAGGACCGCGCCCTGGTAGACGTCGTTGCAGGCATGTGCCGTGGCGAGCAGGCCGATGGCCGATGGTCGGCGGCCGATGCGCCGGAATCGTGTCATGCATCGATCATTGAGCAGGCGCCCGCTGGCCTGCTTCCGATAAATTGCCAACCAATGTCGTACATCCGCCACACTCCGCGCGCCTCCACCGCGGTCCGCCGACTGCCGCCCGGTTTCGGCGTCGGGCCGCACCACCACGACGACCACCAGATCGTCTACGCCGGGCACGGCGTGCTGTCGGTGACCACGGACGCGGGCAGTTGGATCGCGCCGGCCACCAGCGCGCTGTGGATTCCGGCCGGCACCGTGCACGAGCCCCGGGCCTGGGGCGAGACCGACCTGCACACGGTGGGCCTGCCGGCCGCGGTGAACCCGCTGGGGCTCGACCGGCCGGCGGTGCTGACCGTCGGGCCGCTGCTGCGCGAGCTGATCCTGGAGTACACCCGCGACCCGACCGACGCCAGCCCGGAGCGGCGGCGGCTGCTGCGGGTGCTGCTCGACCGGCTGCGGCACTCGCCCGAGCGGCCGATCCATCTGCCGACGGCGCGCGACCCGCGGCTGGCCGCGGTGTGCGCCCTGCTCTCCGAAGACCCCACCGACCGGCGTACGTTGGCCGCGCTCGGCACCGCCGTGGGGGCGAGCGAGCGCACTCTCGCCCGACTGTTCCGGGCGGAACTCGGCATGACGTTCCCGCAGTGGCGCACCCAACTGCGGCTGCACCGGGCGCTGTTGCTGCTCGCGGAGGGGATGCCGGTCACCACTGTGGCGCACCGCTGCGGTTGGGCGTCGGCCAGTGCGTTCATCGACGTCTTCCGCCGCACTCTGGGCCACACCCCGGGCGCCCGCAACCCGGTGGGCGGCGGCTGAACCGGCCCCGGCCCACGCCCCGCACACCGCCCGCCTCAACCCGGCGGGCGGCTGAAACTCGACGTGTAATCTCTCGATCATGCAACTGGCCAAGGGCGTGGAGTGGGGGCTGCACTGTTGTCTGGCCCTGGCGTGGCTCGGGGACGCCGAGCCGGTGCCCACCGCGAAGCTCGCGGCGGTCTTCGACCTGCCGCAGCCGTATCTGAACAAGCGTCTCCAGGCCCTGGTACGGGCCGGCGTGCTCAGCTCGTCACCCGGCGCCCGGGGTGGCTTCCGGCTCGGCCGGCCGCCTGAGCAGATCACGCTGATGGACGTGGTGGCGGCCATCGAGGGCCCGGACGACGCCTTCCGATGCACGGAAATCCGCCAACAGGGCGCCGGATTCGGCACGGCCGCCCCGGAGTTCGCGCAACCCTGCGGCATCGCCACCGCCATGCGCAAGGCCGAACTCGCCTGGCGACGCGAGCTCGCGGCCCAGTCGCTCGCCGACCTGATGGCGACCACACCGCCGGCCTCCGCCGACCGCATCCGCCGCTTCTACGCCCGCCTCGGCACAGTCACCGGCTGACCCAACGCGGGACCGGTCAACCGCCGTTGGCCCGTACGGGGAGCAGGGGCCAGGCTGGCGCCAGCCGCTCGGCTGCGGGCCCCGCCGGCCCCCGGCCCGTAGCCAAGCGGTCACCGGACAGCAGCACCACGGCCCGGGACCCAAGGAGCCGAAAACCCCAAACGGTACGCGAAGAGCCCGGGCCCCCAAGGCCCGGGCTCTTCACCACGGTTGCGCGCCCGGCGTCGACACGGCGGCCGTGCAAGCGGGACCGTACGACCCCGACTTCACGAACCCCCGCCCGGCCCCGACCACACGGCCGACCACACGGCCACCCGTACGACCTCGGTTACGCGGCCGAGCCCCGGCCCGCCGAACCGCGGCCCTGACCCTGGCCCTGACCGCCGCTGCGGCCCGAGCCGCGGCCCCGGCCGCCTTGGCCCTGGCCCTGGCCGCTGCGCTGACCGCCGTCGCCGTGCGGCGCACCACGGCGGGCACGGGCGGCGCGGCTGCGTCGGCCGCGGGTGGGGTTGGCGTTGCCGCCCCGGGGGGCCGGGGCGCGCCGGCCCCGGGGGGGGGGGGGGGGCCCCCCCCCCCCCCCGCGACCCGGCCGCCGTCGCCGCCCTCATCCGCAACCGGGCGATCACCACCGCGCACTTCGTGCCCTCGATGCTGG
>NZ_JBEHZD010000715.1:0-3297 GCF_040240285.1 Streptomyces sp. HSW2009
CCCCCCCCCCCCCCCCCCCCCCCCCCCCCCCCCCCCCCCCCCCCCCCCCCCCCCCCCCCCCCCCCCCCCCCGGCTCAGCGCTCGGTGACCCGCCCGTCGGCCACCTCGATGCGGCGCGTGGTGTGCACCGCGTCCAGCATCCGGCGGTCGTGGGTGACCAGCAGCAGCGTGCCGGCGTACGCCGCGAGCGCCGACTCCAACTGCTCGATCGCGGGCAGGTCCAGGTGGTTGGTCGGCTCGTCGAGCACCAGCAGGTTGACCCCGCGGGCCTGGAGCAGGGCGAGCGCGGCCCGGGTCCGCTCGCCCGGCGAGAGGGTCGCGGCGGGGCGCAGCACGTGGTCGGCCTTCAGCCCGAACTTGGCCAACAGCGTCCGCACCTCGGCCGGTTCGAGCTCGGCCACGACCTCGCTGAAGGTGTCGAGCAGCGATCCGGCGTGGGGCCGTCCCTCGCCGCCGGGCGCCCGGGCCGGCGGCGGCGCGGCGGCAGCCTCCTGGTCGCCCGGTGCGTCCGCCTCCGCCCCGACCCGGTCCGCGCCGAAGAGCTGCGCCCTGGCCTGGTCCACCTCGCCGATGACCACACCGGAGCCGAGCGCCGTGTGCCCCTCGTCCAGCGGCAGCCGGCCGAGGAGTGCGGCCAGCAGGGTGGACTTGCCCGAGCCGTTGGCTCCGACGATCGCCACCCGGTCCGCCCAGTCGACCTGGAGGTCGACGGGGCCGAAGTCGAAGCTGCCGCGGCGCACCCGGGCCCCGCGCAGGGTGGCCACGACCGAGCCCGAGCGGGGCGCCTGGGCGATCTCAAGGCGCAGTTCCCACTCCTTGCGCGGCTCGTCGACCTCTTCGAGGCGCTCGATGAGCCGGTCGGTCTGTCGGGCCTTGGCCGCCTGCTTCTCGGTGCTTTCGATGCGCGCGTTGCGCAGCAGCTTGTCGCCGTCGGTGGCCTTGCGGCGGGCGTTGCGCACGCCCTTGTCCATCCAGGCGCGCTGGGTACGGGCCCGTTCCTCAAGCCCCGCCCGGGTCTGCGCGTACTGCTCGTACCGCTCCCTGGCGTGCCGGCGCGCTGTCTCGCGCTCCTCCAGGTAGGCGGTGTAGCCGCCGCCGAAGAGGGTGATCTGCTGTTGGGTCAGGTCGAGTTCGAGGACCTTGTCGACCGTACGGGCCAGGAACTCGCGGTCGTGGCTGACCAGGACGGTGCCGGCGCGCAGTCCGCGGACGAACTCCTCCAGCCGGGCCAGGCCGTCCAGGTCCAGGTCGTTGGTCGGCTCGTCGAGCAGGAAGACGTCGTACCGGCTGAGCAGCAGCGAGGCGAGTCCGGCGCGGGCCGCCTGGCCGCCGGAGAGCGCGGTCATCGGCCGGTCGAGACCGACCGAGAGGCCGAGCGACGCGGTGACGCCCTCGGCGCGCTCTGCCAGGTCGGCGCAGCCGAGCGTGAGCCACCGGTCCCAGGCGGTGGAGTACGCGTCGTCGGCACCCGACTGCCCGGCCGCCAGCGCTTCGGTGGCCGCGCCGAGGGCCGCCTCGGCGGCGGCGACCCCGGTGCGGCGGGCCAGGAAGTCACGCACCGTCTCGGCGCCGGTGGCCGGGTCGGAGCCGCCGGTGCGGCGCCGCTCGTGCTCCTGCGGCAGATGGCCGATGGTGGCGTGCGGCGGGCTGAGCGTGACGCTGCCCTCGGTGGGTGCGACCAGGCCGGCGAGGATGCGCAGCAGGGTGGACTTGCCGGCCCCGTTGGCGCCGACGAGGCCGATCGTGTCCCCGGGGGCCACGACGAGATCGAGACCGGCGAACAGGGTGCGGTCACCGTGGCCGGCGGCGAGGTTCTTGGCAACGAGAGTGGCAGTCATCAGTGGGTGATCCTAGCTGCGGGCCCCGTCGCGGCGCCCCCGCATATCCCTGGCCGGGGTGCTGTCCCTTGGCCGGCGGCGCTGATTCCCTGACCGGGGGCGCTGGCGGGGTGGGCGGGAGGTGGTGCCGGCCCGGGTGGAAGTGGCGCCGGCGCGGGGAGCACGCGGGGATCGCGGGTCCGGCCCGGCCTCCCGGTGCGGTGGGGTGGTGGGGTGTGGCGTGGCCCGGGCCGACGGCCCCGCACGCGTACGCCGTGCTCCGCTCCACGTCGTACGCCGCACTCCGTACCCCGCAGGGGCTCGCGCTGCGTCCGATCAGCGGATAGCGTCCCCGCATGGTGCGCGATGTGATCGTGATCGGCTCCGGCGTCACCGGCCTGACCTGCGCCGTTACGCTGGCGGAGCGAGGGTTTCGGGTGGCTGTGTGGGGTCGGGAGCCGGCCGCTGCGACCACCTCGGCGGTGGCCGGCGGACTCTGGTGGCCCTACCGCATCGAGCCGGCCGATGCCGCGGGCCGCTGGTCGCTGGCCGCGCTGACGGAACTGACCGCGCTGGCCGCCGACCCGCAGGAGAGCGGCGTACGGTTCGCCGACGGCACGCACGCGGGCCTGACGCGCGCGGACCTCGGGGCCTGGGCCGATGACCTGCCCGGGCTGCGGGCGGCCACGGCGGCGCAGTTGCCAGCCGGGTTCACGGCCGGGTTGCGGGCCCGCGTACCGCTGATCGACATGCCCACGCACCTGCGCCACCTGGAGCGCCGGCTGACCGCCGCCGGCGGCCCCGTCGAGACCCGCGCCCTGACCTCGCTCGCCGAGGCCGGCCGGGTGGCCGGGGCCGTGGTGAACTGCGCGGGCCTCGGCGCCCGCGACCTGGTCCCCGATCCGACCGTCTACCCGGTGCAGGGCCAGGTGGTGGTCGTGGCCAACCCGGGCCTGACGGAGTGGCTGGTGGCCGCCGACGACACGGCGGACGAGACGCTGTACGTACTGCCGCAGCCGTACGGGGTGGTGCTCGGCGGTACCGCCAGGGCCCACTCCTGGGAGCTGCGCCCCGAGCCCACGACGGCCGAGGCGATCCTGGCGCGCTGCGTTCGGGCGCGGCCCGAGTTGGCCGGGGCACCGGTGCTCGCCCACCGGGTCGGCCTGCGCCCGGCCCGCCCCCGGGTCAGGCTCGAACTGACGGAACTCCCGGGCGGCACCCGATGCGTCCACAACTACGGGCACGGCGGCGCGGGCGTCACCGTCGCCTGGGGTTGCGCCCGCGAGGTGGCGGCGCTACTCGGCGCCTGAGCCGGCCGCTGCGGGCCGCGGGCGACACGGGAGCGGCGCCGCGCCATGCGTCACGCAGCCCGCGCGGCGCCTGTGTGGTGGCCGTGGGCGGGACAGGCGGGGCGTCGGGGCGGGCGGGGGCGGGGCGTCCCGGCCCCCGCAGCCCCCCCGCCCCCCCCCCCCCCCCGGCG
>NZ_JBEHZD010000716.1:0-3297 GCF_040240285.1 Streptomyces sp. HSW2009
CCCCCTGCTTCTTCCCCCCCCCCCCCCCCCCACCCGCTAGCGGAGGCCGTCTCGTGGGCGCGGAGTTGTGAAAAAGAGCCCGCCCTACGCGCGCGCACGCACGCGTGGGCGCGACACCGGGCGCGGACACGGACGCGGAAACGGCCACCGGTGCGGATATGGACACCGGCACGGACACGGCCGCCGGTACGGATGCGGTCCCGGACGCCGAGGCCGCCGAGCACTTCGCGACCGTGCTGGTCGTCGAGGTGAGTGTGGACGGGAGTCGGGTGCGGCTGGTCAACCGCGGCCATCCCGCCCCGTTGCTGTTGCGCCAGGGCCGGGCCCGGTGGCTCGAACCCGGTCGGCGGCTGCTGCCGCTCGGGCTCGGTCTTGAGCCGGGCGCGGGGCCGGACGGCGACGGGCCGGCCGGAGCCCACGGCACGCCCGGCAGGCGCCCGACCGCGCCCCGCCCGCACGACGAACTGCCCTTCCCCGCCGGTTCCACCCTGTTGCTGGTCACCGACGGGCTGACCGAGGCGCGCAACGCCGACGGCGACTTCTACGACCCGCTGGCGCGGCTGGCCCGCCTCGGCGGCGCCGCGCCCGGCGAACTGTTGGACGCGGTCCACCGCGACGTGCTCCGGCACGCCGGCGGCGCGTCGGCCGACGACATGGCGTTGCTCGCCGTGCAACGCCCGGCGCTGACCGCGCGGCCCCGCACGGCGCGGTCGGGGGCGGCGCGCTACGGGCGGCGGCCGAAGAGACCGTTCAGCTCCGGGTAGCCGAGCCCGTCGGCGAAGCTGGTGTACGTGCCCTCGGTGAGCAGTTCGCGCGCCGCCCGCTGGGTGAGCGCGTGCACCGCCTGTGCGATGGCGGCGCCGACGCTGATCCGGGCCACGCCGAGGCGGGCCAACTCGCCGACGCTGGGGGCGCCGGGGCCGGCCATGACGTTGAGCGGCACGGCGATCTCGCGCGCCAGTGCGGCGACGGTCTGCGGGTCCACCACGCCGGGCACGAAGACGCCGTCGGCGCCGGCCGCCACGTACGCGCCCGCGCGCCGTACGGTCTCCGCGAACCGCTCCTTCGGATCGCCCACGGACTTCAGGTAGATGTCGGTGCGGGCGTTGATGAACAGCGGCACCCCGGCGTCGTCGGCGGCCGAGCGGGCGGCGGCGATGCGGGCCGCGTGTTCGTCCGCCGGGCGCATCGCGGCGCCCTGTGCCCCGTCCTGCGCCCCGTAGCTGGCGTCCTCCAGGTTGACGCCGACCGCGCCCGCCGCGAGGACGCCGCGCACCGTCTCGGCGACCGCCTCGGGGTCGTCCCCGTAGCCGCACTCGACGTCCGCCGTCACCGGCACCCGTACGGCAGCCACCACGCTCCTGACCAGTTCGAGCGCCCGCTGCCGGTCCAGCCGCTCGCCGTCGGCCGAACCGAGCCCCCAGCCGACCCCCGCACTGGTGGTGGCCACGGCGCTCGCGCCGGCGTCCTCGATCAGCCGGGCGCTGGCCGCGTCCCAGGCGTTCGGCAGCACCAGCACCCGCCCACCGGAGTGCAGTGCGTGCAAGGACTGGGCGAGTTCGGCCCGTCGGGCCGTAGCGGCAGCAAGGCCGGGCGGGGCGGCGGGGGCAGTGGGGGCGGCGGGGGTGTGTGTTCCGTCGATCATACGGGCCAGTTCACCAGCCCGGCCCCGGTCACGGCTGGCGGTTTTCCGACACGACGGTGCGGCGGGCGGTCGGCCCCGCGGACCCTGATCCAATCCGTGGCCCGCGGACCGCAACCGTCCCGGCCGTACAGCGGTCACCTTGGGTGTCACCACCGCTCACCGTGCGGGCGGGCGCGCGCGAGGGCAGGTCGTCGACGGCGCGCCGGGCCCCGCGGTGTCGACCGGTCGGCCCGGCCCGCACGACCGCGGGTGGCCGGCCGGGCCGCCGGCCCCGCAGCGACGGGCCGGTACGGCGTGGCGTGACGCGGCGGGCCGACACCCGCCGGTACCGAGCACCGTGCGGGATCAAGAGAAACAGGGGGTGGCGCGGGTGGGGAGCGCGGCCGATGGGGAGAAGTTCGCCGACCGTCTGCGAGAGTTAAAGGAGCGGTCGGGACGCAGCTACGGGGCACTGGCCAGGCGACTGCACGTCAGCACCTCCACGTTGCACCGCTACTGCAACGGCGATGCCGTACCCGCGTCCTACGCGCCGATCGAGCGATTGGCCAGGCTGTGCGCCGCCACCCCGGACGAACACATGGAACTGCACCGCCTCTGGCTCCGCGCGGACGCGACACGCCGCTCGGCCCCGGGTCGCGCCGGTGGCACGCTGCGTAGTGCGGGGGCTGCGGGCGCTGCGGGCGCCACGGCCAGCGCAAAGGGCATGGATCGTACGGGCGATGCGGAGACCGCAGGCGTCTCAGGTGGCACGGGCCGTACGAGCGACGTCGACAGCCCGGCCAGCCCGGACAGCCCGGACCGTACGGGCTCCGAGGGCGGTGCGGACCGCACAAACACCGTGGATCGTACGGGCGTTGCGGGCAGTACGAGCGCTCCCGCGGGTACGGGCGGATCCGCCAGTACAGGCGTCATTGATGGTGCGGGCGGCACGGATCGTACCGACGCCACGGGAGGTACAAGCGTTCCCACCGCTACGGGCACCGCCGCCGGCGCAGGCGCCACTGGCGGTACGCCCTCAACGCGCGGTACAGGCCCGACAGGCGGTACGAGCCCGGGCCCCGCGGCCGGCGGCGGCGAACCGTCCTCCGCAGGCACCGCCCCCACCGACCCACCAGGCGCTGCCGAGCCCAGCGACCCCACCGAGCCCACTGGGCCAACCCCCACCCCTCAAGCCCAGATCGACAGTTAGGGCCCCGGCCCCACCCTCGCCGAACCGCCGGAGGCCGCCCCTCCGGACGATCCTGCCGTGCTGCTCGCCCCGGCCCGTACGCCGACGCCGGCCCGGCGCCGCACCACCGCCCTGCTGTCCGGAGTCCGGTGGCGCGGGCGGCGTGCCGTGGTCTGGGCGGCGGCCGGCGGGCTCGCCGCGGCGACGCTGATCGGGGTGGCGGCGGCGCGTTCGTCCTCGGGGGAGGCGGAGGCCGGGCGCACCACGCGGGAGGCGGGGCCGGCGCGTGCCGGGGGCCAGGAGACCGGTGCGCCGGCCGGGTCGGGCGGGCGCTCCGAGCGACCGGCGGACGCCGCGGGAGACGGCGGTGCGGGAGACGGCGGTGCGGGAGACGGCGGTGCGGATGCGGCCGGGGAGACCGCTGGGGCTGCCGGCGAGGGGCGCGACGGGCGGAAGCACGGCGCCGGGCGGCGAGCGGACGGGC
>NZ_JBEHZD010000717.1:0-3297 GCF_040240285.1 Streptomyces sp. HSW2009
GCACTCCGCCGACCGCGGGCTGACCTGGAAGGTGGCGCAGGCCCCCATCCCGGCCGGCGACCCGGCCCGCGGCGTCTTCGGGCTCGCCTTCCGCGACGCCAGGAACGGCCTGGCCGTGGGCGGCGACTACCGGCCGGGCGAGCCGTCGCCCCTGACCGCGGCCACCACCAGGGACGGCGGTGCCAGCTTCACCCCGGCCGGGAAGCAGCCGCCCGGCTACCGCTCCGGCGTCGCCTGGGTGCCGCACACCCGCACCGCGGCCCTGGCCGTCGGCCCCACCGGCAGTGAGCTCACGCTGGACGGCGGCCGGCGCTGGCACACCTTCGACACCGGCTCCTTCGACACCGTCGACTGCGCTCCCGACCTCGGCTGCTGGGCCGCGGGAGAGAAGGGGCGGATCGCCCGCCTGGGGCTCGGCGGTCGCTGACCGCGCCGCACGGTCGCCGGCCGTGCCGCCGGGCCGGGGTCCGGGTCGCGCCACGGGGCGCGGCCCGGATCAGGCCGGCGGCTGCTGCCGGTAGTCGGCGAGCGCGGGCCCGGTCTTGGTGGCCACGAACTCCGTGATCCGGTACGTGGCGACGCCCTCCACAGTGAACGGATCGGCCGCCACCACCTCCTCGATGCCCGCCCGGTCCGTGCCGACGGCGATGATCACGCCGCCGTCGCGCGGCTCCTTGCGGCCGGAGGCGATGAAGGTCCCCGCGTCGTAGTGCGTGGTCAGCCAGTCCACGTGGACGTCGAGCAGGGCGTCGATGCGCTCCAGCGGAGCGGTGTAGGTCAGCTCAAGTACGAACATGCCCGCCAGGCTAACGCCGGGCGCCCCGCCGATGATCGCCGCGGCCGGTTCCGGGCAACCGTTCCGCCTCCCGTAGCGTGCTCCCTGCCATGAGACCCAGCACTCCTGCGTCGTCCCCCGCCCCCCAAGCCCCGCCGGCCGTGGCCCAGGTGCCCGCCGACTGGCCGCGTACCGAGGCCGAGGCCACCGCCGTTCAGGAACGGCTGCGCGCCGGCGTCGACGCGACCAGCACCGCCTTCGCACCCGGCGCGCCCGGTGTGGTGGTCGGCGTGGACGTGGCGTACGACGACGCGCGGGACCTGGTCGCCGCGGCTGCGGTCGCGCTCGACGCCCAGACCCTCACGGAGGTCGCCCGGGCCACGGCGGTCGGCCGGGTGACCTTCCCTTACGTGCCGGGGCTGCTGGCCTTCCGGGAGGTACCCACCGTGCTGGCCGCCATCGAGCGGCTGGGCCACGCGCCCGACCTGGTGGTCTGCGACGGCTACGGCCTCGCCCACCCGCGCAGGTTCGGGCTGGCCAGCCACCTCGGGGTGCTGACCGGGCTGGCCACCATCGGCGTCGCCAAGAACCCCTTCGCCTTCCGGTACGACCCACCGGGCCCGGGCCGCGGCGCGAGCGCGCCCCTGTGGGACGCGACAGCAGGTCAGGCCGAACCCGGAGCGGCAACCGAGCCAGCAGCCGGGGCAGGGGAGGGGGCGGAGGAAGTGGGCCGGGCACTGCGCACCCAGCCGGGCGTGAAGCCGGTCTTCGTCTCGATCGGCCACCGCATGACCTTGGACGCGGCCTGCGCCCACACGCTGCTGCTCAGCCCCCGCTACCGGCTGCCCGAGACCACCCGGGCGGCCGACGGCGCGTGCCGCCGCGCCCTGGCCGCACTCGCCGCCGAGCACGGCTAGCGACACCGGCCGCTCGGGGTGCCGACGCGTTTATCGGTATCTTGAGGGCATGGCAGAGCATGACTACCAGTCGATGAACCGGTCCCGTTGGCAGCGCCGGGTGGACCCGATCGTGGCCACGGTGCTGATGATCGGCATCGTGTACGGCGCGTTCTGGCTGACCTGGCAACTGTGCACCTCGTACGCGGGCGTGATCAGCAACCTGTGGGACTGAGCCCCGCCACACCGCCCCCAACCCACCGATCGGCCCCGACCCGCCGGGCCACCTCGCCGCACCGGACGGCCCCGATCCAACGGGCCGCCCCGGCTCGCCCGACCCACCCTGGCCTACCTGGCCTACCTGGCCTACCTGGCCTACCCGGCCACCCCGGCCCGCCAGGCCGTCCAGTCCCGAGGGGCCGGGAGGCTCACGCGGCCTCGGCCTCGCCCACCCGTCGGGTCTCCGCGTGGAAGCAGCCGAACTCCACGGCCCTGATGTGCACCGCGGCCACCCGCGGGTCCTCGTACCAGGTGGCAAGCGCCTCCTCCACGCTCTCGCCGTGGTCCGCGCTCCCCTCGATCAGCAGCCGCCCGCCGAGTATCTGGCCGGTGGCCCCGTAGGCGCGTAGCACCCGCCGCTCGCCCCGCATCGGCTCCGGATAGCGGCCCGCAGCCGCCGCCGCGTCCGGGGTCCAGCCGCCACACGGCTCGGGGTGGATGAAGACCGGACCGATCTCGTTGTACGCGCCCGGGTCGGCGCCCGTCTCGGTGGCCCAGCGGCGCAGCGGCGCGTACGAGACGAGCAGCATCCGCTCGCCGGGCTCGCTGCGGCCCAGGCAGCAGCGGAGGGGTGTGCCGCCGTTCTCACTGACGTGAATCCGGGGCGCCTCGCCCGCGTCGTCGCGCACCCGCAGCGCGCTCACCACGTCGGGGGCGATGGCCCGGATCTCGTAACGGGGCGGCGCCGCAGGGGTGGGCGCGGCTGCGGCGGTGGTGTGGTGAGCGCGCTGGGTGCGCTCTGCGGGTTGGGTGTGCTGGGTGTGCTGGGTGTGCGTCTCGGTGCTCATGGCACCATCGTGGCCGTCGGCGGACGGCGGTTCTGGCGGATATCGGACATCGCGTTCGGGGGGACGGCCGACCACTCTCGGTCCCCGTCCCTCAGCCCCCTACCCCCAACTTCCTCAGCCCCAGCCTCCCCTGAGGCCCCGCCCCCTTGGCCCAGCCTCTGCCCCGCAACCCCGGCCTCTGCCCCCTCAGCCCTTCGCGACCACCCGGAAGACCAGCCCGGCGCTGATCAGGCGGGCGGTGAGGGCCTCGCCCATCGCCGTGGCGGGCGTGACCTGGCCCGCGGTGGTCGGTAGGTCGTCCAGGGCCAGACACAGCGCGGCCTCGGCCAGCATCTTCGCGGTCTCCGCGTAGCCCGGGTCGCCGCCGGAGACCTCGGTGACCACGCGCCGCCCGCCGCCGCGCCCCACGAAGCGCACCGTGAACCAGCTCTCGGCCCGCCGCCGGGCGTCCGGCCCGTCACCCGGGTCGCGGCGCCCGGCGCGCCCGGTCCGTACCGGCGGCCCCAGCCCCGCCCCCGCCCACGCCCCCGCCCCCGCCCCCCCGGCCCCCGCCCCCCGC
>NZ_JBEHZD010000718.1:0-3293 GCF_040240285.1 Streptomyces sp. HSW2009
GGGTTGGGGGGGGCGGGCCCCTTCCGGCGCGCCGGCAGCGGGCCGTCCGGGGGCGGGCCGCCGTTCGACCTCGGTGAGCCCTTCAGTCGCCGGGCTCGGGGCGGGCGGCTGCGGAGCCTGCCGAGTGTCGCGGTCCGCCTCCGGGACGGAGCTCTGGGCGGACGCCGACGAAGCAGTACGCGGCGGCCCCGGCCGGGCGGGCGCGCTGGGCATGGGCTCATCCATGGCGCCGACGCTACCGTGCACCACGGCCTGGCCGAGCGGCCCACGACGGGGTGGCGGCGTACGGTCAGCGCCGACGGCGACCTTGGACGGCGCTCCGTGCCGGCCCGGTCGACCATCTGCGCGACCGGGCTCCCCGCGTCCGGGCGGCTCCAGCCACGCGCGCGTACGCTTGCCCGTACGCGCGCACGTACGCATCCAGTTGCGCGTATCCCTACGGCGCGACCGCAGGCGCGGGCACCGTCGCACGGTCCGCGTCCCCCGCGGCGGAGTCCGCCGCTCCGACGGGCGTCGCTGCCGCGCGGCGCGAGCGCCGGGCCGCCGGGATCACCAGCGGCGTGCCGGTCTCCGGGTCGTCGATCACCTGGCAGCGCAGGCCGAAGACCTGCTCGACCAGTTCGGCGGTGACGATCTCGCCCGGCTCGCCCTCGGCGACGATCTCGCCGTCGCGCATGGCGATCAGGTGCGTGGCGTAGCGCGCCGCGTGGTTGAGGTCGTGCAACACGGCCACCAGCGTGCGGCCCTGCTCCTCGTGCAGGTCGGCACAGAGGTTCAGCACGTCGATCTGGTGCTGGATGTCGAGGTAGGTGGTCGGCTCGTCGAGCAGCAGCAGCGGCGTCTGCTGGGCGATCGCCATCGCGATCCACACCCGCTGCCGCTGGCCGCCGGAGAGTTCGTCCACGAAGCGGTCGGCCAGTTCGGTGACGCCGGTGGAGGCCATCGACTCTTCGACGACCCGCTCGTCGGTCTCGGACCACTGCCGCAACAGCCCCTGGTGCGGGTACCGACCCCGGGCCACCAGGTCGGCGACGGTGATGCCGTCCGGCGCGATGGAACTCTGCGGCAGCAGCCCCAGCGTCTTGGCCACCTTCTTCGCCGGCAGCGACGAAATGGCCTGGCCGTCCAGGAGCACCGAACCGGCCGTGGGCTTGAGCATCCGCGACAGCGCCCGCAGCAGGGTCGACTTGCCGCAGGCGTTCGGCCCGACCACGACCGTGAACGAATGGTCCGGAATGGACACCGACAGGTTCTCGGCAACGGTGCGCCGGTCATAGGCCAGGGTGAGGTCCTGCCCGGTGAGCCGCTGCTGAGCGGGGGTTGCCACAGAGGCATCAGGAGAGGAAGCCACGGTCCGTTCGGTGTCCTTGTCGTCGTCGTTGTTGCTCATGCCGAGACCCCTGTCACTGCTGCCACGCCCGTCCCACCTGTCGCCCGTCCCACCTGCCGCCCGGCGCCGACACGCCGCCCGCGACGCGCCCCCGGGCAATCGCCCCGCCCACCACCCGCCGCGCCGGGCTCGGCCTCCGCCGGGCGTCCGCCCCGTACCGCGACAACCGTACGAGAGCTCACGACAGGGACGTTACGATGCCCCATCAGCGCTGGTCGGACGGGCCCCGCGGCGCCGAAAGGGCCGGCGTGCGGCAGCGCGGGGAACGAGCCGGGGCAGCCGGACAGGTCGGCGAGGCCGGTCGGCTCGGACAGGTCAGTGGGGTCGGTCGGGCCGGTCGTCCGGATCGTGCCGGGGCCGCGGGGAGCACGCCCGGGAGCCTCGGCCGCCGTCGGCACCGCGGCCGGCAGGGGGCTCACCACGGTCACACGGAACTCCGCCTCTGAAGACAGGGGCGACCGGGACTGCCGCCCAACATTAGGTTAGGTTAACCTAACTCTCGTTTTACGTCCCCTGTCGTGCCGCACACCCCTTTGACCAGGTGGTTTTCCCATCTACCGACGGGGCGGAGCCCGGCACCACAGAGCCCGCACCCGCACTCAGAGCAAGGCCGCCGATGCACCGTCCGCACGCCCCGCGCACCCCCGGCGGCCCCGCGCATGCCGACCGCCCCGGGCAACGGCACAGGCGGCCCGCGGCAACGGCGCCGGCACCGCCACCCCGCCGCCCACGGTTCCGACCGGACGGAGCCCACACCACCTGGCCGGGTACGACGCGCCGCACCCACCCGAGCCCCACAGCCCACACCACTCACACCAGCCCGGCCGCCTGACCCCGGCCCTCCGGCCCGCCCCACTCCACTCCACCGCAGTCACCGCAGTCACCGCAGTCGACCCAACGACGGAAGGCACCACCATGGCGAACCCGCCCTACAGCTTCTTCGACCTGCGGGTCGTGCGGGCCGAGCGGCTGAGCCCCAGCTTCGTCCGCGTCACCTTCGGCGGCGAGGGGCTGGCGCCCTTCGTGAACGGCGGGCGGGACCAGCGGCTCAAGCTCTTCCTCCCGCAGCCGGGCCAGGAGGCGCCGGTCGTGCCGCGCACCAACGACCTGTCCTGGTACCCCCAGTGGCGCGCCATGGACCCCGCCGTCCGCGGTGTCATGCGCACGTACACGGTGCGCGAGCACCGCCGCGACCCGGACGAGGTGGACATCGACTTCGCCCTGCACGGCGACACCGGTCCCGCCTCCCGCTGGGCCGCCGCCGCGGCCCCCGGCGACCGGGCGACCCTGCTCGGCCCGACCGCCGAGGAGAACGGCGGCGTGGACTTCCAGCCGCCCGGCATCGGCGGCGTCCCGCTGGCCACCGACCGGGACGGCACGCCGCGACCCGGCACCGACTGGGTGTTGATCACCGCGGACGAGACGGCGCTGCCCGCCGTGGCCGGCATCCTCGCCTGGCTTCCGGCCGGCACCCCGGCCGCGGTGTGGATCGAGGTCCAACACGCCGATGACCGGCAGGACCTGCCGACCGAGGCCGCCGCCGACATCACCTGGATCGTGCGGGACCAGACCCCCGCGGGCGCCGCCGAAGCCCCCGAACACGGCCAGCGCACGGTGGACGCGGTCCGCGCCGCCGAACTGCCCGCCGGCACCCCGTACGCCTGGATCGCGGGCGAGTCCGGCACGATCCGCGCCCTGCGCCGGCACCTGGTCGGCGAGCGCGGGTTCGACCGCAAGGCCGTCAAGTTCACCGGCTACTGGCGGCTGGGCGCCACCGAGGACCAACTGCTCGAACAGGAAGCAGCAGAGGCCGCCGAAGCTGCCGAAGCCACCGACCAGTAGGGCAACGAACGCGCCTGGCCCACCCCCCGGGGGGGGGGGGGGGGGGGGGGGGGGGGGGGGG
>NZ_JBEHZD010000719.1:0-3280 GCF_040240285.1 Streptomyces sp. HSW2009
TGGGGTGGTTCGGCTCCCGCCCCGCGGCATACCGCCCCCCGTTTTGGTGTTGTTGGGGGCCCCGCCGGGCCCCCCCCCCCCCCCCGGCCGCGGGCCCCCGCGCCGTTGCTCCACCCCTGCTCCCCGGGGACGGGCCGTCGTCGTGGAACACACGGACCCGGGGCCCGAACCCCCGCGGCGTCCCCGGCGGGTTGCAGCGCCTTGGGTTGCATCGCCTTGGGTTGCATCGCCTTGGGGTTGCGCTGGCCCAGGGTTGCGCTGGCCCAGGGTTGCGCTGGAACAGGGTTGTTCCGCTCATGGCTTGCACCACTGGTGGGTTGCGCTGTCCCTGGGTTGCTCCGGCGGAGGGTTGCGCTGCCCCGCCGGCCTGCTTCGGTGGTGGGTTGCACCGCAGGTGGATGCACCGCAGGTGGGTTGCTCCGGTGGCGGCTCGTGGGTGTGACGGCGGGGTCCGCCCGCGCCGAAGGGCCCGCGCGTGCGGCGAAGGCCCGTACGCCCGGCCCGAGCAAGGGCCCGTACGACACCCCGACGAAGGCGCGCACGACCGTCACACGGAGTCCCGGCGCCCGCCGATACAGCCAGCCACCACGTGGACAACACCCACCAAAGCAGGCGGAACAGCAACTGGAGGAGAAGATTCCGATCACGTTCGGGTGACATTCCCCCCTTGGTTGCGCATTGAACTGACCGTCCCGGGAAGGGTGTTCCGCAACCCTCGACCCGCCGCGACACCTGCGGAAACGTCGATGTCCAGCCCGCCAAGCGGAGATGGACCACACCCCGCCGGGAAGATGACCGGCAATCTATGGAACGGGTTGCACCGAAGCTTGGGAGAGGTGCAGACTGTTCCATAGGTCTAGTGCAAGTTGTTCCACAAGTCCTCGCCCGGTGCTTCTCTCTCCCTGGCACCGCCCGACAGGAGATTCCGAAAAATGCTCGACAGACTCGCGAGCCTGATCCTTCCCAGGCCAAAGAAAGTGCTGTTGGCCGTTTTGATCATCGCGCTCGTCGTCGGTGGGGCCTCGATGGGGCTGACCGACCGCCTCACGATGGGGGGTTACGAGAACTCCGGCACCGAATCGCACAAGACCGAGGACATCCTGGAGCAGGAGTTCAAGCAAGGCCGCCCCAACCTCTCCATCGTCGTCAGTGACCCGCGCGGCGTGGACGATCCCGCCGTCACCGCCGCCGGCCTCAAGCTGACGGGCGACCTGGAGAAGAACGCGTACGTGGCGAACGTCGCCTCGTACTGGAGCGCGGGCAAGGCCCCCTCCCTGAAGGGCAAGTCGGGCAAGCAGGCGCTGGTCAGCGGGCGCATCCTGGGCGACTTCGACCAGGTCAACGACCGGGTGCAGGACCTCAAGGAGAAGTACACGGGGAAGGTCGACGGGCTTGAGGTCAAGCTCGGCGGCACCGCCCTGATGAACTTCGAGAACGTCGACCAGTCGGCCAAGGACGCCGCCAAGGCCGAGACGCTGGTCTTCCCGCTGGTCCTGATCGTGCTGGTGGTCATCTTCGGCTCGCTGGTCGCCGCCGCCCTCCCGCTCGCAGTCGCGCTCGCCACCATGCTGCTGGTGTTCGGCCTGCTCTTCCTGATCACCTTCGGGTTCGACGCGAACAACCTGCTGACCAACGTGACCACCCTGCTGGGGCTCGGTCTGGCGATCGACTACAGCCTGTTGTTCATCACCAGGTACCGCGAGGAGTTGCAGCGCGGCCAGCAGGTCGACGACGCGATCCGCGCGACGATGCGCCAGGTCGGCCGCACCATCACCTTCTCCGCCGTCACGCTGGCCATCGCCTGCATGTCGCTGATGGCGATGCCGTTCGGGATGTTCCAGTCGATCGCGATCGGCGGCGCGGCCACCTCGCTGATGGCCGCCATCGCCACCCTGGTCATCGTGCCCGCGCTGCTGGCCTGGGCCGGGCCGCGCATCGACAAGCTGCGGCTGATCCGCCGCAAGCCGCGCCCGGCGACCGCATCGGCCGAGGGCGGCTGGCACCGGCTGGCGCTCTTCGTGATGCGCAAGCCCGTGCCGCTGGTGGTCGCGGTGCTCGCCCTGATGGCGCTGCTCGGCTCCCCCGTCCGCGACCTGAACCTGCGCCTGCCCGACGAGCAGATCCTGCCCAAGTCGGCCCAGTCGGCCGAGGTCGCCAAGACGGTGCAGGAGGACTTCAACAACCGCGAGGCGCAGGCCATGCAGGTCGTCGCCACCAACATCGGCACGGTCGGCGAGCGTACCCAGGACATCGACGCGTACGCGGCCAAGCTCTCCGCGCTGCCGAACGTGGCCCGGGTCGACGCGCTGACCGGCAGCTACGCCCAGGGCAAGCAGGTCGCCCCGGCGTCGCCCTTCTCGAAGCAGTACGGCACGGAGACCGCCACCTACCTGAGCGTGGTGCCCGCCGTGGACGGGCTCTCACCCAAGGGTGAGGACATCGTCCGCGACATCCGCGACGCCGACGCCCCCTTCCCGGTGAAGGTCGGCGGCCACCCCGCCATCTCCGTGGACACCTTCGAGGTCTTCGCCGACAACCTGCCCATCGCGCTCGGCATCCTGGCCATCGGCACCTACGTTCTGCTCTTCCTGCTGACCGGCAGCCTGCTGCTGCCGCTGATGGCGATGTTGCTGAGCGTGCTGAGCCTGAGCGCCACCTTCGGCTCGCTGGTCTTCGTCTTCCAGGACGGCCACCTCCAGTGGCTGGTGGGTGACTTCATCAACACCGGCGCCATCAACTGGACGGTCCCGGTCCTCGTCGGCACCCTGGGCTTCGGACTCTCGATGGACTACGCGGTGTTCATCCTCTCCCGCGTCAAGGAGGAGTACGACCGCACCGGCGACAACGAACTGGCCGTCGCCACCGGCCTGGAGCGGGTCGGCAAGGTCGTCACGTACGCGGCCGTCATCCTGTCGCTGGTGTTCATCGTCATGCTGACGTCCGGCATCAGCTACATGAAGGCGATGGGCCTCGGCGGCCCGCTCGCGATCCTGCTCGACGCGACCCTGATCCGCGGCATCCTGCTCCCCGCCTCGATGCGACTGCTCGGCGCCAAGAGCTGGTGGGCGCCGGGTCCGCTGCGCAAGCTGCACGACCGGTTCGGCATCAGCGAGAGCGCGGCGCCACTGCCCGCCCCCGCCGCAGGCGGCGCCCCGACCCCGGAGCGCACCGCGGACCGGGTGTAACAGACCCGCCGCGCGACCGACCCCCGTGGACGCGCGGCTTCCCAGGAGCCCCGCTCGCCGCTGGGGGGTATACACAAGTCCGCGCCCACGGGACG
>NZ_JBEHZD010000072.1:0-20913 GCF_040240285.1 Streptomyces sp. HSW2009
GCTCGAATCGGTGCTCTCGGTCGTCGGCTTCGTGATGGCCGCCCTGCTCAGCCTGGTGATCTAGCCGGGTACGCACCCGCGCCCCCCCCCCCCCGGGCGGGGGGGGGGGGGCGCGGGCCCGTCGTGTCGTGTCGGTCGATTCAGGACGGGGACTGCGGTCCCTTGCCTTCGTCGTCCTTGTGGGCGAGGCGGTCGAGGGCGCCCTTGGCCTTGCCCGTACCGTTCTCGATCTTGTCGCTGTACTTGCCCTTGGTCTTCTCGTCGACCGTCTTCGCAGCCTTGTCCAGGCCCCGTTCGATCTTGTCGCCGTGCTGCTGTGCGAGGTCACCGGCCTTGCCCTTGAGCTGACCGGCCTTCGCTTTGAGATTGTCCAGCAGGCCCATGGGCCACCTTCCCTCGTTGGAGGACTACTGACGGGCGTCCTCCCCGGCCTCGCTGTCCGCCGCCCGGGCGGCGGACTGTTGCTTGGGAATCGTGGCGCCGCCCACGGTCGCGCTGTCGTGCTCGGCTTCCTCGGCGGTGGCAGCGGGCGCCGCCGAGTCCGCCGGTGGCGCGTCAGACTCCTCCGGAGCCGGAGATTCCGCAGTCAGGCTACCTTCCACGGCTTCTCCCTCCACCTGCGCAGGAGTTCCATTAACCGCACCTGACGACCGGCGAAACCTTGAAAAAACGCCCATAATCACTCCATAGGCTAACTCGCGCCGCAGCGGTCCGGACGGAGCGGGCGCCATGGTGCCGCCGCGTACGCACTCCGCTCGCTCGGCGGATTGCCGAGACCTCGCAACGGGCAACGACCACCGCAACCCCCTGTCACGTCGCTCATTCGAGGAGTGCGCCCCGGATTTGCGAGACTGGCCCGGTGAACAGCGCAGTTCCCGCACCGCGGGTCATCGCCGTCGTCGGTCCTACCGCGGCGGGCAAGTCCGATCTCGGGGCCGCCCTGGCCCGGCACCTCGGCGGTGAGGTCATCAACGCCGACTCGATGCAGCTCTACCGCGGCATGGACATCGGCACCGCCAAGCTGCCCGAGAGCGAGTGGCAGGGGGTGCCGCACCGGTTGCTCGACGTCTGGGACGTGACCGAGGCGGCCAGCGTCGCCGAGTACCAACGGCTGGCCCGTGCCGAGATCGACCGGCTGCTCGCCGAGGGGCGCACGCCGGTGCTCGTCGGCGGCTCCGGTCTGTACGTACGGGGCGCCATCGACGCCCTGGAGTTCCCGGGCACCGACCCGGCCGTACGCGCCCGTCTGGAAGCCGAACTGGCCGAACGGGGCAGCGGCCCCCTGCACGCCAGGCTCGCCGCCGCCGACCCCGGCGCGGCCACCGCCATCCTGCCCAGCAACGGGCGTCGCATCGTGCGCGCCCTTGAGGTCATCGAGATCACCGGCCGGCCCTTCACCGCCAACCTGCCCGAGGCGGACTCGGCCGGCGGCGCCGTCTATGACACGGTGCAGATCGGTGTGGACGTCGAGCGTCCGGAGCTGGACGAGCGGATCGCCCGGCGGGTGGACCGGATGTGGGACGCCGGATTGGTGGACGAGGTACGGCGCCTGGAGCGCGCCGGGCTGCGCGAGGGGCGCACCGCCTCCCGCGCCCTGGGCTACCAGCAGGTGCTCGCGCTGCTGGCGGGCGAGTGCAGCGAGGAAGAAGCACGGACCGAGACCGTACGCGCTACCAAACGCTTCGCGCGCCGTCAGGATTCGTGGTTTAGGCGGGATGCGCGCGTGCATTGGTTGAGTGGTGCCGCACAGCGGCAAGGGGAACTCCAGGCACGCGCGCTGACGTTGGTCGAACGAGCGGTCACAGCCTGATCACGTGATGGCATCGGGACGTTCCGCACGCCGTGGAGGCCGCCCCGATCGTGCCATCATCGAGCTTCGATCGTGCCGTGATGTCGAAAGTGGGGAGGGCGTACGGCGATGGAGGCCAGCCCTCGCGACACAGCGGAGACGGCGCCGCGGGACGAGGCGGACGTCCTCGTTCCGGAGGAGTCCGAGGCGCTGACCCCGGACGGCCCCGACGCCCAGGACGACGGCGACGCGCCCCAGGACGAGTCCGCACAGTCCTTCCGTGACCTGCGCCCCCCGCGGCGGTTGCGGATTTGGCAGATCGCACCGATCGTCGGCCTCGCCACCCTCGGCTCGCTGATGTTCGCCTTCCCGCTCGCCTTCGAGTTCGGCGACGGGGGCGCGGTCGTCGCCATGCTCGGTCTATTGCTGAGCTGCTGCGCGGCGGGCTGGGGCCTGATGGCCGCCCGCCGCGTGGGCTACACGTGGCCCGGTCTGCCGCCCCGGGGCTCCGGCAGCAAGGCCGACTGGCGCTATGTGATCGCGTACATCGCCATCGTCGCCCTGCTCGCCGCCCTGGCCATCTGGCGCATCGACCGCCTCCGCTAGCCCTCCGCGCCAACCGTCCCGCGGGCCATCCCGCGAGCGCGCACGTACGGGGCAGCTCGTACGGCTTCGTACGGCCACACCGCCCTGGTGCGACCCGCCGGACGAGTAGCGGTTCGTCGCTGTCGCTGTCGCTGTCGCCGTCGGCGCCGGGGCCAGCGCCCACTGCCACGGGCTACGCGAACGCTCGCTCCGATGCGGACACATCCCTTGCGCAGCCCCGCGCCGTACGCATGCCTGTGGGTGCTCCGTGCTCCGTGCTCCGTGCTCCGTGCTCCGTGCTCCGTGCTCCGTGCTCCGTGCTCCGTGCGGTGAGTGGGCGGGGTGGGTGGCGCGTTCTGTGTTCTGCGCCTCGGTGGGGTTGCAGGGCGGCGCTGCCCCGTGGCCCCGCTGGATGGGCGTCGCGCGCCCTCTGCGCGACGAGGTGAGCCGTAGGGCCGCGCACCCGCACGGTGACCGTGCAGGTGGCCTTGCGGCCGGCACTGGCAGGCGTAACCGCGCCGAGCCTCACAGGCCCCGTACCCCGGCCCTCGCATCGCACCGGCCCCCGCCCCGCCTCCGCCCCACACACTGGCCCCGAGCGCCAGCCCGTAGGCCGGTCCCGTACTGCCCCGCCCCGTACTGGGGCGGCCGATGACCTGGGGCAGCGGGCACCAGCGGGCACGTACGGAGCCGCCCGGCGGGCGGCGCGCCGTCGGTGCTGCGTGTGGCGCCGTAAGATCGAAGGATGAGCACCACAGAGCCGCTCCGGTTCCTCAAGGGCCACGGCACCGAGAATGACTTCGTGATCGTCCCGGACCCGGACGGCCGTCTTGACCTGTCGGCGAACGCCGTGGCGCGCATCTGCGACCGGCGCGCGGGCGTCGGGGGCGACGGGCTGTTGCACGTCGTGCGCTCCACCGCGCACCCCGAGGCGCAGTCGATGGCGGCCGAGGCCGAGTGGTTCATGGACTACCGCAACGGTGACGGCAGCATCGCCGAGATGTGCGGCAACGGCGTGCGGGTCTTCGCGCACTACCTCTGCTACGCGGGGTTGGCCGAAGCCGGCGACCTCGCCGTGGCGACCAGGGCGGGCGTGCGGCAGGTGCACGTGGCCAAGCCCGGCGCGCGCGTGGACCTGCCGACGGAGGAGGGCGTCAGCGGCGACGTCACCGTCGGCATGGGGCGGGCCCTGCTGCCCGACGGTGCCGACGCGGAGGTCACCGTGACGGTGGACGGGCGCAGTTGGCCGGCCCGCCACGTCAACATGGGCAACCCGCACGCCGTCGCCTTCGTGGCCGATCTCGCCGAAGCCGGCAACCTGTTCACGGCGCCCGAGGTGCGGCCCGCAGCCGTCTACCCCGACGGCGTCAACGTCGAGTTCGTCGTGGACCGCGGCCCCCGGCACGTCGCCATGCGCGTACACGAGCGCGGGGTGGGCGAGACCAGGTCATGTGGTACGGGCGCCTGCGCCGTCATGGTGGCCACGGCCCGTCGGGACGGCCTGGACCCCGCGGTGCTCGGCCACCCCGTCACGTACACCGTGGACGTTCCGGGCGGCCGGCTGACGATCACCGAGCTCCCGGACGGCAGTGTGGAGATGACCGGCCCCGCCGTCATCGTGGCCGAAGGCGTCCTCGACCCGACGTGGCTGCACACTGCGCTCGGGGAAGCTGCCGCGTAACCTCGCGCGCGTTGCTGCGTCCCGTCACGGGATGCCGGAAGTAGCACCCTGACGGATGGTTCGCGGGGGTTCGTACGGCGGGTCAACGGTGCCCCGTCGGCGCGGCGTCTGCTCATTCTGCTCGCTCGAATGGGTGATCTGGTTCACGCTCAACGAGAGCGGTTCGGCCCCGCGTGGTGGGCTCGGTAGCATCAAGCACCGGCACGGGCGCCCACTCGGGGCCTAGGGGCCGACCGCGCCCCGGCAGTCGCTGCCACGCCGGTCGACGCCGCCGGAGGTGCCCATGAGCGCAGAGGCCACAAACCCAGCAGAACAGGGTTCGTTCGGCCGAAGGCGTGCCCGCCCTCTGATCGACCTGCGTAACCTACGCAGGTTCGGGCGCGCCGCGCTGCTCGGACCGGCCCCGCGCGGCCGGGTGCCGGATGCGATCGAGCACGTCGCCAAGGTGCATCGGGGCCACCATCCGGGCGCCGACCTTGAGGTGTTGCGCCGCGCGTACGAGCTCGCCGAGTCCTCGCACCGCGGCCAGATGCGTAAGAGCGGCGAGCCGTACATCACGCATCCGCTGGCCGTCACCCTGATCCTGGCCGAACTCGGCGCCGAGACCACGACGTTGACGGCGTCGCTGTTGCACGACACGGTCGAGGACACCGAGGTGACGCTCGCTCAGGTGCGGGAGGAGTTCGGCGAGGAGGTCAGGTATCTCGTCGACGGCGTCACCAAGTTGGAGAAGGTCGACTACGGTGCGGCGGCCGAGCCCGAAACGTTTCGCAAGATGCTCGTCGCGACCGGCAACGATGTTCGCGTCATGTCGATCAAGCTGGCCGACCGCCTGCACAACATGCGCACGCTGGGCGTGATGCGCCCCGAGAAGCAGGCCCGCATCGCCAAGGTCACCCGTGACGTGCTGATCCCGCTAGCCGAACGGCTCGGCGTGCAGGCGCTCAAGACCGAGCTCGAAGACCTGGTCTTCGCCATCCTGCACCCCGAGGAGTACGCCCGTACCCGCGAACTGATCGCCGAACACGCCACGCGCATCGATCCGCTCGCCGAGACCGCACGGAGCGTGCGCACGGTGCTCGACGAGGCGGGTATCGCCGCCGACGTTCTCGTGCGCCCCCGGCACATCGTTTCCGTCTACCGGGTGCGCCGTAAGCGCGGAGAGCTGTCGGGGGCCGACCTGGGACGGTTGTTGGTGCTGGTCGGTGAGGACGCGGACTGTTACGCGGTCCTCGGTGAACTCCACACCTGTTTCACACCGGTCATCTCGGAGTTCAAGGACTTCATCGCCGCACCCAAGTTCAACCTCTACCAGTCCCTGCACACCGCCATCGCGGGCGAGCGCGGCAAGCTCACCGAGGTGCTGATCCGCACCCAGCAGATGCACAAGGTCGCCGAGGCCGGGGTGGTCGCACTCGGCAACCCGTACGCCGCCACGGCAACGTCCCCAGCCGTCGCCGTGGCGCCCGCGGACGGGGCGGGAACCAGCGGGCCACGGAGCGGCGCGGACGGCACGGAGGGGACGGGCGTACCGCACCTTGGCGGCCTCGACGGGGCGGACGGCGAGCGGGTCGACCCGACGCGCCCCGGTTGGCTGTCCCGGCTGTTGGACTGGCAGCGCGCGGCCTCCGACTCGGACACCTTCTGGTCCTCGCTCCGTGACGACCTCGCCCAGGACCGCGAGATCACCGTCTTCGCCGCCGACGGCACGGCGCTGAGCGTGCCTGACGGGGCGAGCTGTGTGGACGCCGTGTACGCGCGCTACGGGCCCGCCGGGCACTCCTGCGTGGGCGCCCGGGTCAACGGCCGTCTGGCCACGCTCAGTACGGTGCTGCGGGACGGGGACGGCGTCGAGTTCCTCATGGCGACCGGGCGGGACGCCGCTGCGTCCGGCCCCTCGCCCGAGTGGCTCGCCCACGCGCGTACGCCCGCGGCGCGGATCGCCATCACCCACTGGCTCGACGCCCACCCCGCGGCATCGGACCTACCCGAGGCCCTACCGGAGCCCGACGCCGGCGCACCGCACGCAGGCCCGGCCGACAGCGGCACGCACGTCGCCCCGCGCGCGGAGGGGGCGCGGGGCGACGCTACGGGGCAGGGGGCCGTGGAGACCGGCAGTGCCCACGCCGGTACGGGGGCAGCGGCGGCGGATCAGTCGCCCCGTACGGAGCGCGACACCGGCACGTCGCAGGGCGCCGGCGCTGCGGCAGCGCAGCAGCACACGGAGTACGAGGAACTACGGGCCCCCGGCGGGGCGGGGGACACGGAGCGCACGGCCACCGCACGGAGCGGACCGGACGAGCCGCAGCCCGGGACCCGCAGCGTGGCGAGTGAGCTCGCGGACGGGGCGGGGGAGACCGGGCACGGGGCGCGTGGCGCTGACGACGGCGCATCGAGCCCGCACGACGGGGCCCAGGGGGCGAGGGGCGCGCGGGATGCGGAGCGGGGCGGTGAGCCGTCCGCTGCCGGGCCCCGGTCGGCGAGCCCGGGCGGTGTCCCAGTCGCCGCGCGGTCCTCAAAACGGGACGTGGCGTCGGACGCGGGCCCGAGCGAGTCGCGCGTACGGGCGGCCGAACCTGGTGGCGAGGGCCTGAACGACGGAGCGGTCACGGCACCTGTTGGCGCCGTCCAACGGAGCGGTGAGCGCGGTGCGTACGGAGCAGCCGACGTGCGGCCCGCCGCCGGGGCCGAGAGCGCGTCGCAGCCCTCTGCTGAGGACGGTTCGACCGGCTCGCTGCCCGGCTTGATCGTTTCCTCGGATTCATCCCCAATGTCTGCCGGTGCCGATGCTGTGTCGTTCGGTGGCGTGACGGGGGGCGGGGGCGACGCCGGGGAGGGGGTCGCTGCACCCAGCGCGGGCGCGGCGGGGAGGGCGGGGGCGGGGGGCACGGCCGTCGACGGGCCGGACGCCGGCGGGCAGGCCACAGGGGCGCGTACTGGTGCATCCCCGGGCGGCCACCACGAAGCGCGGACGGAGCCCGTGGCCGCGCCGGCGGGGAGCGGCGCGGGGCCAGGGCGCGGCGGGGTGTCGACGCTCGTGCAGGGAGCCGTCACGGCCCCAGCGAGCGCGTCAGGGCACGACGCGCGGCACGACGGGAACGCAGCCGCAGGCGGCCAGCAGGAGTCCCCGGCCGGTGCTGACAGGCGCCGCGGTGCTGGCGTCGTCGTGGACCAGCCAGGCGCAACGGTTCGCCTGGCCGGGTGCTGTACGCCCGTACCGCCGGACGAGGTCACCGGGTTCGCGGTACGGGGCGGGGCGGTCACGGTGCACCGGGCGCCGTGCCCCGTGGTCGCGCGCATGACCGCGACCGGACGCGAACCGGTCGGCGTCCGCTGGCAGTCCGATGCCGACGAGGCCCCGACCGGCTACCGGGTGACGCTCTGCGCCGAGGCATTCAGTCGGCCCCATCTGCTGGCCGACCTCACCGAGGTCATCGCCGTACAGGGCGCCGAGGTCATCTCCGCGGCCGTCGAGCCGCCGTACGAGCAACGGGTACGGCACACGTACACGCTGCAACTGCCCGATGCGGGCCGGCTGCCACTGCTGATGCGCGCCATGCGCCAGGTCCCCAGCGTGTACGACGTGACTCGGGCCGGGCACGAACTCGCCACCGTGAGCGCTTGACCTGGCGGGCACAGCCGGCCTGGCACATCTCGGCGCCGCCCTGGCACCGTCGGCTTGCTGCGAAGCTCGCTCGGACCGGCCCCAGGGCTTGCGCGACCAGGCGGATAGCGGACGGCGAGCCTGGCTGATGCGTGGAGGGGCGCTTGTGGACCCTCCGCACGGTGTCCCCTCGCGCGCCTGCGCCCGCGTGCGAGGGGCCAGTTCGTAGGGCTCGCAGGAGCTGACGGGCGGCACCGCAAACCGCCGCGACCTTGCGCGCGAAGGGCTCGGGTGGGTTCGGGTGCCTGAGATGAGGGCCGTACGAACCGTTTGAGCCTGAGAGCCGGGCGGGCGGCCCCCGCGACCACCACCGTCTGCCCGAGAACGCCGCGGCACCCACGATCCCGAGGGCGCCCGCGTCACACGCACCACGCACCCGAGGCCATGCTCCGCAGCCTGCCCCGTGCCCCGTGCCCCGTGCCCCGTGCCCCGTGCCCCGTGCCCCGTGCCCCGTGCGGGGCCGTACGCTCCGTGCTCCGTCCCCGGTGATCCACACACCGTGCCGCTCAGGGTCCGGAGCCCGCGGCCCCGTGCCTCGCTCCTGGCCGCGGCGCGGGCACCAGCTCCGCCACCCCGCCCCGCGCCCGGTCGTCGCGGCCGGGCCGCCACGCGCACAGCCACCCCCGCCGAGGGCCCTGAGTCCGGTTGCCGGACCGCGGAGCGAGGCGAGGGGTGGCTCAGGCGTGGAGGTCCCTTCGCGCGCGTACGGGCCCGAGGCGGTCCGTACCGTCGTGGATGCAGGTTGTGGATACGGGCCAGCGCAACGCCACGCCCGCGCGGGGGCATGTACTGGTCTCGTACTGGCGGGGCTGGGCGGGGGCGGGAGTCCACGGGGTGGGGGAGGGGGCGAAAACCTGGGTGACCGTTGCGGTGGTGCGTGGGAATATCGAGGGGTCGACGCGGCGGCCCGGGAATCGTTCGGGGCGGCCGAGCGTTATCGACATGGACCGTTCTCCCACGACGTAAGGATCCAATGACAACCCCTTCCCAGCAGCAGTCGTTCCCCGCCGCGGATTCCTCGGACCGGCAGCGCCTCCCCGAGAACCTTCGGGCCGACGCCCTGATGGAAGAGGACGTTGCCTGGAGCTACGAGACCGACGGGGAGCGCGACGGCGAGCAGTACGACCGCACCGAGCGCGCCGCCCTGCGCCGCGTCGCCGGCCTCTCCACCGAGCTGCAAGACGTCACCGAGGTCGAGTACCGGCAGTTGCGCCTGGAGCGTGTCGTGCTGGTGGGCGTGTGGACGTCCGGCACGGCGGCGGATGCCGAGAACTCCCTCGCGGAGCTCGCGGCCCTTGCGGAGACGGCGGGCGCCCTCGTGCTCGACGGTGTGATCCAGCGTCGCCCGAAGCCCGACCCGGCCACCTACATCGGCTCGGGCAAGGCCCAGGAGCTCAGAGACATCGTGCTCGAATCGGGCGCCGACACCGTCGTCTGTGACGGTGAGCTCAGCCCCGGCCAGCTCATCCACCTCGAAGACGTCGTCAAGGTCAAGGTCGTCGATAGGACGGCGCTGATCCTCGACATCTTCGCCCAGCACGCCAAGTCGCGAGAGGGCAAGGCGCAGGTCGCGCTGGCCCAGATGCAGTACATGCTGCCGCGGCTGCGTGGTTGGGGTCAGTCGCTCTCCCGGCAGATGGGTGGCGGCGGCGGTGGCGGCATGGCCACGCGTGGCCCCGGTGAGACGAAGATCGAGACCGACCGGCGGCGCATCCGCGAGAAGATGGCGAAGATGCGCCGTGAGATCGCGGAGATGAAGACCGGCCGCGACATCAAGCGACAGGAGCGCAAGCGCCACAAGGTGCCGTCCGTCGCCATCGCCGGCTACACCAACGCCGGCAAGTCGTCGCTGCTCAACCGGCTCACCGGCGCGGGCGTCCTGGTGGAGAACGCACTGTTCGCCACCCTCGACCCGACGGTGCGCAGGGCCGAGACGCCGAGCGGCCGGCTGTACACCCTGGCGGACACGGTCGGATTTGTCCGACACCTACCGCACCACCTGGTGGAGGCGTTCCGCTCCACCATGGAGGAGGTCGGTGACTCCGACCTGATCCTGCACGTGGTGGATGGTTCGCACCCGGTGCCGGAGGAGCAGTTGGCTGCGGTGCGCGAGGTGATCCGCGACGTGGGCGCGGTGCACGTGCCGGAGGTCGTGGTCGTCAACAAGGCGGACGCGGCGGACCCGTTGGTGCTCCAGCGGCTGCTGCGCGTCGAGCCGCACGCGATTGCCGTCTCGGCGCGTACGGGACAGGGCATCGAGGAGTTGCTCGCGCTCATCGACGTCGAACTGCCGCGGCCGAGCGTCGAGATCGAGGCGCTGGTGCCTTACACCCGGGGCGACCTGGTCTCGCGCACGCACGCCGACGGCGAGGTCCTCTCCGAGGAGCACACGTCGGAGGGCACCCTGCTCAAGGCGCGCGTGCACGAGGAACTGGCCGCAGAGCTCCAGCCGTACGTGCCGCTGGGTTCTGCCGGCGGTTCGGCAGCCATCGCGTAACGGCCCGTCCCCGTGCGAGCGGGGGTGGCCGGAGTGCGCCGGTCGAGGCTCCCCGTGGGCCGGCACCGCCCGGGACTCGGTTCGAGCATGTGGCATCTGCCTGAGCGGGTGCGGTGATCGCTGAGCTCCGAACGGTACGAGCCGGCGGACGCGGGCCCGTAGTGTGGGCCGTGGCCGACACCAGCGTGTAAATGAGAGGGCCCGATCCGCCCCCATGCCGTCATCGGCGGAGAGGCGGATCGGGCCCTCTTGCGTTGCGGTGCGCGCTGCCCCGTGCCAGCGATGTCGGCTCGCAGCGGCTGTGACTCGCAGTGACTGCGAACCGTGGGGCTACGCGCCGCCCTCAGTTCCCGTACGGCGAGTGGGACGGCCGGCCAGTCGTACGACGCGCCCGCAGCCGCGCTTCACGCTCCGCGGCGATGCGTGGTGGGAGGGCACGCAGACGCGTCACCGATCCGTGCCGGCATGCCCGGCGCTGGCACCTCGCCCCGGGATGCACCTCGTCAGCCTCGGACCTGCTCCATCGGGGCGCGCTGTCTGCCGCGCGCCGCCGCCGCAGGCTGCTTCGAGGTGTGCCAGGAGACGGAGCCACTGGACGGCGCGCGACTGGCCGCAGTCATGACGACGCCCCCTGTGCGGCCGAAAGTTGGCAGCACAGGGGGCGTCGTAGGTGCTCCGCCGCGGCGGACGGAGCGGGGCCGTGCGCCGGGCGCGCACCGTACCTACGGTGTGCGCCCGGCGCTCAAACTCATCGGTTGGCGAACTTCTTGCTCACCGCGGTGTAGACGCCCTTGGCCTCGTCACCCAGGTGCGGGCCGGCGAGCCAGGTCGCGTTGGCCGGGCCGATCGAAGTGTTGGAGACCAGGGCGGGCTGGCCGTCCTTGCCCTTGGCGACCCAGCCACCGCCGGACGATCCGGCGGTCATCCGGCAGCCGATGCGGTACATGGTCGGCTGCGAGGCGTTGAGCGACAGCCGCCCCGGCTTGTCGGTGCACTGGTGCAGGGACTGGCCGTTGAACGGGGCGGCGGCCGGGTAGCCGGTGGCCGTCATGTTCTCGATCGACTTCACGGCCGGAGCGTCGAACTCCACCGGCAGTGCGCCGCCGACCGTCTCCTCCAGCGACTTGCCACTGCCGTCCTCCGGCTTGACCTTCAGCACCGCGAAGTCGTACGGCGCGCCCTGGCCGCCCACCTTGGCGCCCTGCTCGATCCACTGGTCAGAGGTCTGCGCCCACTCGGCCCACCACAGGCCCTTCGGCGCGATCTTCTCCTTGGGCGCGTTCTCCAGCTCCGCTATCGAGAGGCCGCTGTCGTTGTACGAGGGGACGAACATGACATTGCGGTACCAACCGCCGCCCTTGCCCGCGTGGACGCAGTGGCCGGCGGTCCACACCATGTTGGACTTGCCGGGGTTCGCCGGGTCCTTCACCACGGTCGCCGAGCACACCATTGAGCCCTCGGGGCCGTCGAAGAAGACCTTCCCGGCCTCCGGCGCGTTGGTGCTGTACGGCGTCTGCACCTGCTGCGCGTCCACCGGCTGCGGCTCCGGGTCGGTGACGCCCTGGTCGTCCGCGATGTCGTCCTGGACGGGCTGGTCAGGCTCCTCGGCGTCCTTCATCCGGTCCGGGTCCCACAGGTCCTTGATGATGGGGTTGATGAACTCGCCGGCCTCGCGCAGCCACTCCTTGTCGAAGTCCTTCCACGCCCCGTCCTTCCACTTGTCCAGGTCGAGGCCGAGGTCCTTCAGCTTGTCGTTGATGTCCTTCGGCAGCGCCAGGTCGTTCGACCCCTGCTGGTCAGCCGATGCGCTCGGGTCGGAGCCGCCCTCGTTGTCCGACGGGCCACAGGCAGCGACGGTCAGCGCGAGCACGGTGGTCAGCGCCGCGGCGGCCAGGGCGGTGGAGGAGTTCCGGGCGCGCAGTGACCGCCGCTTGGCGCGCTGGCGAGAGCTGGATGGGCGAATGGAAGGCATGCGTGGAACTCCCCCTGGAAATGTTCGGGCTGCTCTGTAAGCGATCTGTAGCTGTCATGTACCGCCCTGGCGGAGGGCGGCCCCCCACTATGCCGGTGACGCGTACGACGGCCGAACGCGGGTCCCCGGTTCCGTGGCGTCAGGGATACACCGGCGGGCCGTGATTCGTCGCCGGCCGCCTCGTTGGTACGGACGGGGTACACCCGCCTGGCTCCCACGAGCGCGCCCGGGGCCGTCGGCAGCCGCCGAACGCCCTGTCGCTGGAGGCCGGGCGGGCCGACTCCGACGGACGACATCGGGCCCCGCCGGGCCCCAGGTCAGGGGAGGAGTGCGGCAGCGATGTCCAGGACGCGGCACCCCCGTTCCACCCGCACGGCGCCGAGCGGCCCCGCCCCGTGTGGGCGCACGGGGCGGCTTCTGCCGACCCCGCCCCCGCATGCCGACCCCTCTTCCCCGCGCTCCGACCCCTCTTCCCCGCGCGCCGGCTCCATCCGATGCCTCGTGCGGGGCTGCGCCCTGGCCGGTGCCAGGGACATCCACCATCAGCCGTCGCCGCTGGCGGCGTCGCCCCTGCCTGCGGTGCCGTTTCCCGGAGAGGGCCAACCCGCCGCGGTTGCCCCCGCACACGGGGCTGCTGAAGGCCGTCCAGATGTACGGGGCCATCAGCACCCCTTGGCGTACTCATCCAGGCGACGCAGCCACGGCCCACTACTGCCTCCGCTGGTGTACGAGGCCGCTGGGCGGACTGGCCTTCGAAGCGTTGGACAGCAGCCGGCCGGTACGGCGGTGGGGCGGGGTGCGCGTTGTGGGTCGCCGCGGCGGTCGTCGGCCGCGGAGGACCGGGACGCGGCTTCTGGCTTGGCCGGTGGAGACGGCGGCGGCATGGGGCGGGCCGCGGTGCGCTCCGTGGCGTGCGGTGCGGCGTGCGGTTGTGTGGCGGGGAGTGTGCTGCCAGCGGGCGGCTGCCTGGCGGGGCCGGTTTCCCGTACCGGTTGCGAGCGCGGACGGCTGCGCTCCGTGGTGCACGGCGGGGCACTCCCTGCCGGCACGGATGCCCGTTGCGACTGGGCGTTGCCCGTGCGGCTCGACCTGTGGCGCTGGCGAGCGGGAGCCCCGGCCGCGCTCCGTGGCGTACGACGCCGCATGCGGCTTCCGACTGCGGTGCGCCTCTGCGGGGCAGGACTACGGGCTTGGCGTTGTGCCGTCGCGACCAGGGCCGCGGTCGCTGGCCGCAGTCACACTGGCTGTCGGTGTGTCGGGTGGCGTGGGCCGCGCCACGATGGGCTTTGCAGGGTCCGCCCGCGCGCCCTTGGCGCACGGTCGCTGGCTCGGCATTGCGTCGTCGTGAGCGCAGCCGTAGCTGCTGGGTGTCGCGGCGAATGCTGTCGCGGTGTCGGGTTGTGTGGGCCAGGCCCCGACAAGCTTCGCCGGCGCCTTCCTGCGTCCCCTCCGTGCAAGGGGTCCCCTCCGCGCAGGGGTACCGGATCTGCCTGGCGTCGCCGCGAGCACCGTCACAGTCGCGGGCCGGCGTCGCGCGTGGTGTCGCTGCGTCGGATGGGAGGGCTGCGCCGCGGCAATTTCCACGGCGCCCGCCCGCGCAATGACGGTGCATGGCGTAGTTACCGTTCCCTCGGCATCCCCAGCCAGCCAGGACGCATGTGTGCCTCGCTGTTCGAGCTGGCGTGGCGTGGCGTGGTGGGGTGTGCTGCGGTGTGCCGGGCGCCCCCGCCTGCGCTCCGTGGCGTGTGTGGGTCGGCCGCCCGCACGCGTGCGCTCCGTGCGTCATCCCGATATGGCACCGGTGCCCCGGGTTCTGCGGCGCGCTGTGCCCGCGCTCTGCGCCGTACCTCGTCGTGTCCGCTGCCCCGGGCCCCGCCCCGTGCTCCAGCCTGCCCGTGGAGCGTCCCCCCCCCCCCACGGCCGGATGTCCGTGCCCTCATGCCGCCCCCGTACTGTCCGCCGGCCCGCACGACAGCCACCGAACAGTTCGCCGCCCCGTCCTGGATTTCTCCACCCCACCCCGCCACACGTCCGACCCGCTCCGTACCCGCACCCAGCCACGTCCTGCCCGTGCCCCGGGCCAGGACGGCACGTCGCCCGGTCAGCCGATGAAGGAGGAAGGCGCCACGCGTAGGGCCCCGTGCCCGCGACGCGCGCCGTACACCGCATGAACACAGTCTCCGGAGCCGATGCGCTGTCCGGCGCCGTCGCCCCGTCCATCCCCGAGCAGCACCGCCGCGGCGGTGCTGCCCTCGCCCAAGAGCCCCCGCCCGGCCCCGACCCGCTGGACCACACCGATCCGCATCTGGCGGCCGACGCGGCGGCGGTCGAGAACCTGCTGCGCTGCTGGGTACGGGAGACCAATGCCGCCCGCCCCGACGGCGCCGTGCTCCGGCTGACCCTGGCGGCCAGCCGGCTGGTGCTGCTGGTCCCCGTGGCCTACTGGTCGCCGACCGGAATGCACCGCTTCGGCCGGCCCGCCCTGGCCGCCGGCCCGCCC
This sequence comes from Streptomyces sp. HSW2009, assembly GCF_040240285.1. Classification (NCBI taxonomy): domain Bacteria; kingdom Bacillati; phylum Actinomycetota; class Actinomycetes; order Kitasatosporales; family Streptomycetaceae; genus Streptomyces; species Streptomyces sp. HSW2009. The sequence goes on from NZ_JBEHZD010000072.1 coordinate 14,689, forward strand.
GACGCCCCGGCCGTCGACGCGCCCACCCTCGCCGCGCTGCTCACCAGGGAAGCCGCCCACCACGCGACCCGTCACCAGACCGGCCGCCCCATGGCTCGTACGCCCGATGCGACGTTCGGGGGCCCCGGGAGTGCGGCCGGCGTCGGCCCGTACGGAGCCGCGCTGTTCACCGATGGGCAGTGGGCCCCGGACGGCCCCGCCGCATACCCCGGCCAGACGGCCAGCAACCAGGACGGGGCGACGGCTGTCGAACCGCCCGCCGGTCGCTCGGCCGAGCCGTTTGCGCCGTTCGCCACGGTGGTCCCGCCGGCCACCGAAGCCACTGGCGACGCAGGCATCTATCCGGTCGCAGGCGCGCAGGGCAGCGCGTACGGGGAAGACCGCGCCCCGTCGAGTGCCTACGGGGGGCTCGACGGGGCGTGCGAAGGCGACCGGCGCGCGGCTGGCCCTGAGTCTGCCTACGGAGCCACCCACGGGGCCGTTTACGGCGCGCCCCGGAACATCGATCCCGTTCGCCCCGGGCCCCACCGCGCGGTTCCGACGCCCTCCACCGAGGCACAGCACGGAGCGGCCTCGGAGCGGGCAGCGGCCGACGCCGTCGCGTTCGTCGGCCGCGTCGCGGATTCCGTACGGCGCACCGCGACCTTCCTCGCCGACCGCCGTTCGGCGCCGGCCGACCCCAGCACGGGCGGCCTCTTCCTCGCCGGCGAACAGGCCCTCCTCCTCGGCCACCCGCTCCACCCGACCCCCAAGAGCCGCGAGGGGCTCTCGGATGCGGAGGCCCGTGCGTACTCGCCTGAGCAGCGCGGTTCGTTCCCGCTGCACTGGTTGGCCGTGCAGCGCTCCGTGCTCGCCGCTGATTCGGCCTGGACCGAGCGCGGTCGCCCCGTGTCCGCCGACCGGCTCGTCGCCTCCGTCATCGGAGCGGTGCCCCCGCTGCCGGATGGCACGGTTCCGCTTCCCCTGCATCCGTGGCAGGCGCGGGAGGTCGGGCACCGCGGCGCCGTGCAGGCGCTCGTCGAGGCCGGACTGGTACGTGATCTGGGGCCGTGCGGCGACCCGTGGCACCCCACGTCCTCCGTGCGCACCGTCTACCAACCGGCAGGGCGCGCCATGCTCAAGCTCTCCCTCGGCTTGCGCATCACCAACTCCCGGCGCGAGAACCTCCGCAAGGAGTTGCTGCGCGGGGTCGAGGTGCACCGTCTGTTGCGGAGCGGGCTGGCCGAGGAGTGGCGGGCCGCCTGCCCCGGTGGTGTCGGGTTCGACATCGTGCGCGACCCCGCCTGGCTCGGCGTCGATGGCCCGGACGGGGAACCGGTGCCCGGCCTGGACGTGGTCGTCCGGCACAACCCCTTCACCGCCGAGGACGACGTGGTGTGCCTGGCCGGCCTCGTCTCGCCGCGGCCCTGGCCACATCGGACCGGGCTGCGTTCGCACCTCGCGCACCTGGTCGAACGACTGGCCGCACGCACTGGTCGGTCGCTGAGCGCGGTGTCGACGGAGTGGTTCCTGCGCTATCTGCACACCGTCGTCCGACCGGTGCTGTGGCTCGACGGCGCGGCCGGGGTCGCCCTGGAGGCGCACCAGCAGAACACCTTGGTGTTGCTCGATGCAGACGGCTGGCCCGCCGGCGGTCGGTACCGCGACAATCAGGGCTATTACTTCCGTGAATCCCGGCGGGCCGCACTCGATCATCGACTGCCCGGTATCGGTACGCACAGCGACACCTTCGTCTCCGATGCGATCACCGACGAACGCTTCGCGTACTACCTGGGCGTCAACAACGTGCTGGGCCTCATCGGCGCGTTCGGCTCCCAGCAGCTCGCCGACGAACGTCTGTTGCTCGCCGCCTTCCGCCGCTTCCTGGGCGCGGCGAGTAGGGAACCGCAGGCCCAGCGCTCCCCGCTGGCCGCCCGCCTGCTCGAAACGCCCACGCTCCGCTGCAAGGCCAACATGCTCACCCGGCTGTGCGGCCTGGATGAACTGGTCGGCCCGGTCGACACCCAGTCCGTGTACGTCACCATCGCCAATCCACTCGTCACCTCGGCGTCGTGACCTCCCGATGAAGTCCCAGAACCTCCCGACGAACCAGCCGGACCAGGACCACGCCCCGTGCGTCACCGACCTCCACCAGACGGCCACCGACCACGCTGACCACACGGGTACGACAGGGGCCACAGCCACCACAGGGACCACGGTTACCGCCAGCACCCCAGGCCCCACCGATCTCCCGGACTCCACACCCGGCACCACGGCGCGCACCCGTCACACCAGCACCGAGCCGAACCACGCTTCGAGCGCCGACCGCGCAGACAGTACGGGCCCCAGCCCCACCAGTCACCTCGCCCCCGGGAGTCCCTCCCACTGCGCCCCGCCCAACCCCGCGCCCGCCCGTACGCCCCCCGAAGCCAAGCCCCCCGCAGTCCCGAGCCGTACGAATCCGTCGCCCTCCACGGCCCGTACGACCCATCGAGCCATGGCCGACGGCGGTGCCGAATCCGGCGCCCCGGTTACGGCGGGGCCGGATCGGGTGCCCACCCCACCCCGCGGCCGGGGACACGGGCACACGGCCCAGCCCCGTGCGGCCACGGGCGCGCCCGCGAGCGCCGACCCCACGGAAACGGGTACTGCGAACACTGGGATCGCGGATTCCCGTACCGCGTGCACCGGCGCCCTGGGTACCAGGACAGAGAGCACCGGGACGACGGACACCGGTGCTGCGAACAACGGGGCCACGGATACGGGTACCGCGAACACTGGGACTACCGATTCCGGCACCACGTGCACCGGCACCATGCGCACCGGCACTGTCTGTACTAGTACCGAGGGCACCGGTACGACGGGCACGGGTACCGCGGCCACCGGGACCACGAGCACTGGTACGACGGGCACCCGTACCGCGAACACCGGCATCACCGATTCCGGCACCACCCGCACCGGCACTGTCCGTACTAGTACCGAGAGCACCAGTACGACGGGCACAGGTACCGCGACCACCAGGACCACCAGCACCGGTACGACGGACACCAGTACTGTGAACACCGGGGCCACGGCCACGGCCACCGGCACCACGGCCGCCGGCACCGGCACCACGAAGCCTGGCACCACAACCACAACCACCAGCACCACCAAGACCGATGCAGGCACCGGCATCGACACCGGCACAGCCCCCACCACCGCAGACGACGACACCGCCGATCTATGGCTCCCCGCGCTGCACGACGCGTTGCAACGCGCCGCCGACGCCGCGTGCCCGGCCCGCGCGGAGCATCCGGACGACGCCGTACGCCCGATGGACGACCTTCACGGGACCCAGGCGGGCGTCCCCTACGGAACCTGGGCGGATGCCCCCGACGGGCCCCGGGCGGGCGTCCTCCATGGAAACGCGCCAGCCCCCGCCCCCCACCCCACACCGCCAATCGCCGGCCGCGGCCCAGAACGCCCACCGGCACCGGGCAGCACGCCCCTACCTTCGCCCCCACCCCAGCCATACCGCCTGGTCGGCGACGTGGCGCGCTGGGGGCAGGTCGCCACTCCGTTCGGCGCCTTCCGGCTCGCTCCGGTGCAGCTCGGACACGACCTCCCGCTCCTCACCCGATGGATGAACGATCCGTCCGTGGCGGCCTTCTGGGAACTCTCCGGCCCCGCGCGGATCACCGAGCACCACGTACGCGGCCAACTCGACGGCGACGGGCGCAGCGTGCCCTGTCTCGGCCTTCTCGACGGCGTACCGATGAGCTACTGGGAGGTCTACCGGGCGGACCTGGACCCCCTCGCCCGCTACTACCCGGCCCGGCCCCACGACATTGGCCTGCACCTGCTGGTCGGCGGCGTGCAGGACCGCGGCCGGGGCGTCGGTACGGCCCTGCTCCGCGCGGTCTCCGAGCTGGCCCTTGGCCACCGGCCCGACACCGCCCGGGTCGTCGCCGAACCCGACCTCCGCAACGTCCCCTCCGTCGCGGCCTTCCTCAGCGCCGGCTTCCGCTTCAGCGCCGAGGTGGCCCTTCCCGGCAAATGCGCGGCCCTGATGGTCCGGGACCGGGCACCACACCACCTCCCTTGACCTCCGGCATCGAGGAGCCCACTTTGCGCCCTACACCACCTAGGCCCCAGCCGCCGCATGCACCTCCCGCCGCTCGCGCCCCGCGCCTGCCCCCGCCCGCCCCTTCCTTTCCGCCGCCGCCGCCCGACGCATGGCGCTGGGCCGGCCGCCAGATGCTGGCGAAGATGTTCGCCGAGTTCGCGTACGAGGGCGTGCTCGTCCCCGAGCCCGACGGGCAGCCCACGCCCCCCGGCGGCACCGGCCCAGCCCCCACCACCGCAGACGGCGACACCCCCGACACCACCGCCAGCCCCGCCACCGATCCCGTCAACGCCCCGGCCACCGACGAGGTCAGCTACCGGCTCCCCGAGATCGACGGCGTGACCTACCGGTTCCGCGCCCGCCGGGGTGCCTACGGCCACTGGCACGTCGACCCGGACTCCCTCGCCCCCTGTACCGACCCGCTCCGCTTCCTCGCCCGGGCCCACCACGACCTGCTCGGGCTGGCCGGCGACACCACCGGACACCTGATCCGCGAGCTCACCGCGACCCTGGCCGCCGATGTCCGCCTGCACACCAGCGCCTTGACCGCCGCCGAACTCGCCGATCTCGACTACGCCGACCTGGAGGGCCACCAGACCGGCCACCCCTGGCTCGTCGCCAACAAGGGCCGCCTCGGCTTCTCCGCGTCCGACGCCGCGCACTGGGCCCCCGAAGCCCGGCGCGCCCACCTGCTGCCCTGGCTGGCCGTGCAGCGCGGCATGGCCCACTACCGCGGCGTACCCGAGCTGGCCACGCCCGACCGGCTCTACCGCGAAGAACTCGACGCCCCCACCCGTACCTCCTTCCGCCGCGCCCTGTCCGAACTCGGCCGCAACCCCGCCGACTACCTCTGGCTCCCCGTCCACCCCTGGCAGTGGGACGAGGTGATCGCCCCGCTCTTTGCCCCGCAACTCGCCGACGGCACCATCATCCCCCTGCCCACTGACAACGCCCTGCGACTGCCGCAGCAGTCCATCCGCACCTTCCTCAACATCAGCAGGCCACAGGCGCGCACCGTCAAGCTCCCGCTCTCCGTGCTGAACACGCTGGTGTGGCGGGGGCTGCCCACCGAGCGCACGCTCGCCGCGCCCGCCGTCACCGCCTGGGTGCACGGCCTGCGCGACGCAGATCCGTTCCTGCGCGACGAGACCCGCGTCATCCTGCTCGGCGAGACCGCGTCCGTCACCGTGGAACACCCGCTCTACGACCGCCTGCCCGGAGTCCCCTACCAGTACAAGGAGTTGCTCGGGTGCATCTGGCGCGAGCCCCTGGTGCCCCAGCTCGAACCGGGGGAGCGCGCGCGAACCCTCGCCGCGCTGTTGCACACCGATGCGCGGGGGCGCGCCTTCACAGCGGAACTGGTGGCGCGCTCCGGGCTCACACCGCACGAGTGGCTGTGCCGTCTGTTCGCCGCCCTCCTGCCGCCGTTACTGCGCTTCCTCTACCGGTACGGAACGGTCTTCTCGCCACACGGTGAGAACACCGTCGTCGTCTTCGACGAGCGCGACGTCCCGGTACGCCTCGCGATCAAGGACTTCGTCGACGACATCAACGTCAGCGCCCAACCGCTGCCGGAACTGGCCGCCATGCCCGATGACGTGCGCCGCGTGCTGCTCACCGAGCCACCCGGCTTCCTCACCCAGTTCATCCACTCCGGCCTGTTCATCGGCGTCTTCCGCTACCTGGCCCCCCTCTACGAGGCGCAACTCGGCCTCTCGCAGGACCAGTTCTGGTCCCTGGTACGCGCCGAGATCATCCGCCACCACCGCAGGTTCCCGGAGCTCGCACCGCGGTTCGAGCTGTTCGACCTGCTCACGCCGACCATCGAGCGGCTCTGCCTGAACCGCAACCGCCTGCATCTGGACGGTTACCGGGACAGTCCCGACCGCCCTCACGCTGCCGTCCACGGCCGCGTCCCCAACCCACTCAGCGGCTCGTGACGAACGCTGTCAGTGGTGCCCCGTAGGCTGGCTTTCCTATGACTCCTTCGCCTTCACCGTCTCTCACCGACCTGCTGCACGCCGCCGTCGCCCCCCGCGGCGGGCCCCCCCGGCCGGGGGGGGGGGGCCCGGCCCCCCCCCGCCCCCCCGCCCACGGCCCCGCGCGCGGGGAGGCCCCGGGGGGCGGGGGGGGGGGGGGGG
>NZ_JBEHZD010000720.1:0-3268 GCF_040240285.1 Streptomyces sp. HSW2009
GCGTCACGCTCCGCATTGTGCTCGCCGCACCGGACCACCTCGCGGGGCAGGCCCCCCCGGGGCCCCGGGGGGGCCCGCCCCCCCCGCCCCCGCGTGCGCCCCCCCCCCCCCGGCCCCCGCCCCCCCCGGGGGGGGGGGCGCCGGGGGGGCCCGGGGGGCGCCGGGGCGCCGGCTTGCGGGGGTGCGGGCCGAGCCGAGGCGTAGGGGGCCGCGTCGCGGGGTGCGGGTGCTACGGGGCCGCGGGTTGCGCGGGCGCGGCCCTAGCCCAGCACCTCGCGCAGATAGGCGGCCGTCTCCTGGTTGCCCGGCAGGAAGGTCTCCACGGCCAGCTCGGAGACGGTCACGTCCATCGGCGTGTTGAACGTGGCGACGGACGAGATGAACGACAGCACCCGACCCTCGTGCTCGATGACCATCGGCAGCGCGAACGGCAGGTTCCCGATGGTCTTCGGCGGCTCGTCGGGGCAGTTCTCGGGCAGTGGGTACGCGCTGACCTCCTCGTAGAGCGTGCGCAGCGGCTCCGACCTGAGCAGGGCCAGTTGACGCTGCATCTGCTCCAGCAGGTGGGCGCGCCACTGCCGGTAGTTGAGGATGCGGCGCGCGATGCCCTCCGGGTGCATGGTCACCCGCATGGCGTTGACCGGTGAGCGCGTCAGATGGGCCGGCACCCCGGCCATCAGCAGCCCGACGCCGGCATTGGCCGCCACCACCTCGTACCGGCCGTTCATCACCAGCGCCGGGTAGGGCTCGTACCCGGTGAGCAGTTGGTCGAGCCCGGCGCGCAAGCCGGCCAGGGCCGGGTCGTCGAGCGTGGCCTCGGGGTAGTGCGGCGCGTAACCCGCCGCCACCAGCAGCGCGTTCCGCTCCCGCACCGGCACGTCCAGGTGCTCCGCGAGCCGCAGCACCATCTCCTGGCTCGGGCGGGCCCGGCCGTTCTCGATGAAGCTGATGTGTCGGGCGGACGAGTCGGCCCGCAGCGCCAGTTCCAGTTGGCTGATCCGGCGCCGGTCCCGCCAGCTCCGCAGAAGGGCGCCCACTCCCGGAGCAACCGTGGCAGTCGTCATCCCCCGACCGTAACCCGCGGCGTGGCAGGCTGGTGAGCCAGTATCCGCAGCGTCGAAGGGGACGTAGCCATGGCCGTAGCACCGCTCTCCCACACGGAGGTCGAGGAGCGCCTGTCCGCCCTGCCAGGCTGGCGCGTCGACGGCGACCACCTCACCCGTACGTACGCCTTCCCCGGCCACCCACAGGCCGCGGCCATGGTGGTGCACGTCGCACAGGTCCAGGAGGAGCTGAACCACCACGCCGACCTGCTGCTCAGCTACGACAGGCTGACGGTCACGGTGAACACCCACAGCGTCGGCGGCAAGATCACCGAACTCGATCTGACCCTCGCCGGCCGGCTGGCGGAGATCGCCCCGGGGCACGGAGCACGCTAGGTTGCGGTGTGGCCCACGCCACACGTGACGGATGGTGGCCCGCCGTGTCGAACCCCCCGAACGAGACGTGACGCAGCAAGGCGGACGGCAGGGGACCGAGAGGAGCCGGTGAGTGCCCGAACCCAGCGACAAACTGCTGGCCGTACGGGCCGGGGAAGGCGACGAGGCCGCCTTCGAGGTGCTGGTGCACCGGCACAGCGGGCAGTTGCTCAGCCTGGCCACCCGGCTCCTCGGCAGCCGGGCGGACGCGGAGGACGCCGTACAGGACGCCTTCGTCAACGCCTGGCGCAGGCTCCCGGAGTTCCGGGCCGACGCCGCGTTCTCCACCTGGATGTACCGCATCGTCACCAACCGGTGTCTGAACCTGCTGCGCGCCCGCCGTCCCACCCAGGACCTCAGTTCGGTCCCCGAGCTGAGCGCGCCCGAGCACGCGGCGTCGCCGGTGCGGGCCGCCGAATCCACCGAGGTGGCCCGGGCGCTCTCGGACGCGTTGCAGGGGCTCACCCCCGAACAGCGCGCCTGCTGGGTGCTGCGCGAACTGCACGGCCTGTCGTACGAGGAGATCGCCGACGTGACCCGCATCAGCCAGCAGGCCGTCCGCGGCCGGATCTTCCGAGCACGGCGCTACCTGACGGAGGCGATGGGCGCATGGCGGTAGGCAGCAACCCGGGCCCGCCCGACGACCGGCCGGACCGGAACCACCGGACACCCGACCCTCATTCCGCGCAGGAACCGAGCCCCACCCACGACCCGGCACCCACCCGGGAACCTTCTCCCACCCGGGAACCTTCCCCCACCTCCGCGGCCCCCGGTCGGCCCGGAGCCGGGCCCGACGACGCGCAGGTCGCGGGCGGTGCCGGCGCCGACGGCCACCCGGAGGACGGAGACAGCCGGGACGGCGAGGACGAGATCCTGCTGTGCGGGCGCTCGCTGTCGGCCGTCTGGGACCAGGAGGTGCCCCGCGAGCACACCGCGCACTGCCCGTACTGCCAGCAGGCGCTGGCCGGGCTCGGCGTGCTCGACCGGTACGTGCGCGAGGCGCGCGCCGAACAGGCGCCGCCGGCCGCGGCGATCACGGACCGGGTGATGAACCTGGTCCGCACCGAGCTGCGCCCCGGCCGGCTGCTGCCGCTCGGCGAGGTCGCCGAGGACGCCTGGATCGCGGAGGTCGCGGCGGCCAGGGCGTTCCGGGCGGCGGCCGAGACGCTGCCCGGCGTGTTCGCCGGCAGTTGCCGGGTCATGCCGGCCGACCCCACGGCCGCCCGCCGCTCGCTGCTGCCCGGCGCCCCGCGCCACCGCGGACCGATGCGCGTCACACTGGAACTCACCGCCGCACTGGACTGGACCGTGCCCGAACTGGCAGCGCTCGTACGACAGTTGGTCGCCGACGCGGCCCGCGACGCGGTCGGCATGGACGTCGTGGAGATCGATGTGTCCGTTGTGGACGTCATTGGGGACGACCTCGGTGACGTACGCGCGGACGAGCCGCCGCGCCCACCAGGGCCGGGCGGCGGGGGCAGGTCGGGCCCCAGCGACCCGTCGGGCCCCGGAGAGAGGAGTAACCCGTGATCCCCTCGCAGCAGGCGGCCGCGGAGCACCCGCGGGGGCGCGCGGCGGCGGCCGACGCCACCCAGCGCACCCCGGGCGTCGCCTATCTGCGCCCCGGCTTCGGCGACCTGGTGCGCGGCGCGGCGGCGCGGGTGCGCTCCCGCGCCGCCCCCCCCGGCCCCCCGGGGCGGGGGGGGGGCGCCCCCCCCCCCCCCCCCCCGCGCCCCGCCCGGCGCCCGGGGGGGGCGGGGCCGTTTGGCGCGTACGCCGCCGCCGGGCGC
>NZ_JBEHZD010000721.1:0-3267 GCF_040240285.1 Streptomyces sp. HSW2009
GGACCCACCCGCGCCACGAGACCCGGCGGCGCCGTCAGCCCCGCCGGGCCCGGCCGCGGCGCCGGGCCCGGGCCGGGCCGCCGCGGTCGCCGTCTCCTCCCGCTCGGTGGCCATCGCCCTCATGCCTTGAGGAGCCCGGCGCCGTGCAGCGCGTCGGCCGCCCCGGCGACGGTGGGGAACGGCAGCCCGGACCGCTCGGCCACCTCCAACAGGTCGTGCTCCCCGTCGGCCAGGCTGAGCACCCACAACATGGCTAGCTGGGCCTGCTTGGCGTCGCTGCGCCCACCCAGCGAGTCGTACAACCCGCGCCGGCCCAACTGCGGCTCACCGTACGGGCTGAGGTTGAGGTACCGCCGGTTGCCGTCCAGGACGCCGAACGCCTCGCGGCACAGCGCCAGGGTGTCCGCCATCGCCTCGGCCGAGACGAAGTCCGGATCGTCGGCCGAGGTGTGGTACTCCGGATAGCCGGCGTAGGGGGTGCGGCTGAGCGAGCCCACGCCGAGGTTGAAGCCGGGCGAGCAGTACTGCCGCTCGTCATAGCCGTACGGCGTGAACTCCCGTACCTCGTGCGGGCGCCCGGACTCGCGCAGCACGTGCCGCAGCACCCGGTCGATCTCCGCGTCCCCGCGCCTGCTCTGCTTGTACGTCACCTGGCCCCGGTCCCCGGCGCAGGCGAGCACCAGCCCGTGCTTGACGCGGTCGATGCGCTCCGCGTTGCGCGCCAGCCAGGTGATCGCCCCGATGGTGCCGGGCGCGAACACGAACCGGTAGGTGTACCAGGGTTGCTCCGCCGCCAGCGCCCTGGCCAGGAACACCGCTACCGCGATGCCCGCCAGGTTGTCATTGGCCAGCGACGGGTGGCACACGTGGCAGGAGACCAGCACCTCTTCGGCGACCTGCCCGGGCACCACGTGCTCGGCGTAGGTGAGGTGGCCGTCCGCCAGCGTGGAGTCGATGCGCACCTCGTACTCGCCCTCGGGCAGCGCGTCCAACACCTCCTGGGCCAGGCAGAAGCCCCACTGCGGCGCGTAGTAGCTGGTGCGGTACGGCACCCAGGACGGGTGGTCGGGCAGGGTGTGCAGGTGCGCGCGGAGCTCGGCCAGGGGCATCTTCGTCGCCACCGGCACGCTGTAGCCGAGCACGTGCAGGCTGGAGGCGGCGAAGTCGATCACCCGGCGGCCGGTGGCGTCGGCCACGTACGCGTCCCGGATGTTCCACTCCTGGGGCACCGTCCAGTCCAACACCTCCGTGCCGGTGGGCACCTCGTGCACCTGGAGCGGCAGGTACTCGTCCACGATCGCCAAGGTGGCGCGCACCCCGTCGCCCGTGATGCTCCGGCACAGCGGGTACAGCCGCTCCACCAGTGCGTGCATCTGCTCGCCCACGGGGGTCACCGGCGCCACCGCAGGGTGTCGTCCACGGCACCGGAACCGTCCGCGCTACGGGCCGCGCGCAGCACCGCCAGCCGGGTGAAGCGCTGTTCGAAGTCCTCCCTGGTCAGGCCGTGCTTGCGGTAGGCGTCGGCGAGTTCGGCCGCGCCCTGGCGCACCGTCCACACGCAGTCGAAGCCGGGGATCGCGGCCCGGAAGCGGGCGAAGTCCACCCGGTAGGAGCGCGGGTCGGCACCCGTCTCCCCGGTGATGACCACCTCCGAGCCCGGCACCGCCTCGGCGACCTGCTCGGCGATCTCGGCCACCGTGACGTTGTTGACCTCGCTGCCGATGTTGAACGCCCGGCCGTGCACCGCATCGCGCGGCGCGTCCAGCGCGGCCGTGAAGGCCCGGGCGATGTCGGCGGCGTGCACCAGCGGACGCCACGGCGTGCCGTCCGAGAGCACCAGCACCTGGCCGGACAGCAGCGCGTGGCCCACCAGGTTGTTCAGCACGATGTCGGCGCGCAGCCGCGGCGAGTGGCCGAAGGCGGTGGCGTTGCGCAGGTACACCGGGCTGAAGTCGTCGTCGGCCAGCGCCTGGAGGTCGTCCTCCACCCGCACCTTGGACTCCGCGTACGGGGTCACCGGGCGCAGCGGGGCGTCCTCGGTCACCAACTCGTCCCCGCCGGCCGCGCCGTACACCGAGCAGGTCGACGCGTACAGGAAGCGCCGCACCCCCGCGTCCCTGGCCAGCTTGGCCAGCCGGACGGACGCGTGGTGGTTGATGTCGTAGGTCAGGTCGGGGGCCAGCGCCCCCAGTGGGTCGTTGGACAGCGCGGCCAGGTGGATCACCGCGTCCACGCCGGCCACGTGCTCGGCCGTGACGTCGCGCAGGTCCACCCGGTGCCCGGCCGGGTCGTCGGGCGCCGGGCCCAGGACGCAGTCGGCGAACAGGCCGGAGTCCAGGCCGACGACCTCGTGCCCGGCCTCGGCCAGTACCGGGGCCATGACGGTGCCCAGGTAGCCCTGGTGTCCGGTCAGCAACACGCGCAAGGTTCAGTCCCCCAGATCGAGAGTGAGTTTGGCGACGGCGAACGCCTCGGCGTAGCGCGCGTGACATTCGATGCCGCGGATGCGGGCGAGGCCGAGGAACGCCTCACGGTCGTACCAGGGCCGGTGGCGCTGCGAGGAGTAGTGCGCCTGGAGCAGCCGCACCTTCTCCTCGGCGATCTCGGGCGAGAGCGGCTGGTAGGCGACCATGCGGCCGAGGTCGCCGTCCCACTTGACGATCTCGTAGCCGAGCACCAGGTGGTCGCGGAAGGCGGTGGGCACCAACTGTGCCAGGCCGCGGTGGTCCTGGTGCGCGTCGTCGGTGCGCGGGGCGAGGACCAGATCGGGCTCGGTCCGCGCGCGCAACTCCTCCACCGCGGCCTTCGCCTCGTCCCAGTGCGTGGGCAGCCGCCCGTCCGGCAGCTTCAGGACGGTCAGGTGCAGGTCGGCGCCGGGGCAGAAGGCGGTGAGCGCGGCCTGTTCCTCCTGCTCGCGTTCGCCGCCACCGCCGGAGAGCACCAGCGCGTCCACCCGCAGGCCGGGGCGGGCCAGGCACATCGCGAGCAGCGTGCCGCCGGCGCCGATGGCGATGTCGTCACAGTGCGCGCCCACCGCGACCAGCCGCTCAAGGCGGCCGGTGCCGAGCCGGATCACGCGGCCCCCGCCCCGGCCGCCCGGCCCGCGCCGCCCAGCGCGTCGGGCGGCGCGCCGGCCCCCGCCCCCCCCCCCCCCCGGCGGGGGCGCCGGGGGGGGGCCCGCCCCCCCCCCCCCCGGCCCCCGCGGCGGGGGCCGGGGGGGGGGGCCGGGGCCCGCCCCCCCCCCCCGGCCGCGGGGGCCGGGGGGGC
>NZ_JBEHZD010000722.1:0-3275 GCF_040240285.1 Streptomyces sp. HSW2009
GACATCGATGGCAAACCGCATCCGAAACGTGTGCACCCCGCTCGCCGGGCTCAGCAACAGCGCACCCACGATCCCCTCCCCCCCCCCCCCCCCCCCCCCGCCGGCCCCGGCCCCCCCCCCCCCCGCGCCCGGCCCCGGCGGCGACGCCGGGCGCCGCGCAGCCCACGCCCGGGCCCGGCAGCAGCGCGCCGGTGCCGGGGCAGTTGACGGTGGCGGCGCAGCCCAGCGGCGACGCGACGCTGATCATCCTGACCGCGGCCGGCGGGCCGGTGCGCTGGTCGGCCGTGCCGGACGCGCCGTGGCTGCTGCTCAGCCAGAGTTCGGGCGAGCTCGGCGCCGGCGAGTCGGTGACGCTGGTGGTCACCGTCGACCACGCGCGGGAGCCGGTCGGCCCGTGGACCGGGCGCATCTCGGTGACGCCGACGGGTTCGGTCGTCACCATCGAGGGCGCCGGCGAACCCACGGCCCCGGAACCGACCCCCACCCCCACCGAGCCGACCCCGACACCCACGCCGACCCCGACCCCGAGCGACCCGGCCCCCCAGCCGACCGAACCGGCGGGCAGCCCGGCCCCGTAACGCCGGCTCCCCGCTTCGCCTGCGCCCCCGTTCCGCCCTGCTCCACCGCACGTCCCCGCACGCACCTGCGTGAACCCGTACGAGTGCTCCGTACGCGTTCGCCGCGCGTCTCTCCCGCGCATCTCCCGTACGTCTCGCCGCACGGGATTCCCGTACGAGGCCCCCGTACGAGCCGGGGTCCGGCCCCCACCGGACCTCGGCTCCTTGCGTTGCGCGGACAGGGGCGGGCGGGCAGCCGGCGGCGGGGCGGCTCGGGTACGGGGTTCCGGTAGGGGTCTTCAGCGCGGATCTTCGGTACGGGTCGGGCGTGTCTTCGGGGTGGGTCAGGCTCCGGCGGGTGTGTCGTGCGCGGGGGTCCGGGGCGGGTCGGCCGGGTGGGGGGCCATCGGGAGGAGGGCGGCGAGCCTGGCCTCGCACAGGGTGACCAGTTCGGCGTAGCCGGCCGGGCCCATCAGCTCGGTGAGTTCGGGACGGTAGGTGACGTACACCGGGTCGCCCGCGCCGTGCGCCGACGTCGCCGAGGTGCACCACCAGTGCAGGTCGTGGCCGCCCGGGCCCCAACCGCGGCGGTCGTACTCGCCGATCGACACGACCAGCACCCGGGTGTCGTCCGGGCGGTCCACCCAGTCGTAGGTGCGGCGGACGGGGAGCTGCCAGCACACGTCCGGCTTGGTCTCCAGCGGCTCCCGGCCCTCGCGCAGGGCGAGGATGTGCAGCGCGCAGCCGGCGCCGCCGGCGAAGCCCGGGCGGTTCTGGAAGATGCACGAGCCCTCGTAGCGCCGGGTCTGGCGCTCGCCGTCCTCGTCCTCCTGCACCCAGCCGGTGCGCGTGCCCACGTCGTGGAACTGCCACAGGTCCGGGGTGAGCCGGGCCGCGTGCCCCGCGACCCGCTGCTCGTCCTCCTCGTCCGAGAAGTGCGCGCCGAGCGTGCAGCAGCCGTCGGCCGCCCGGCCGGCCTGGATGCCCTGGCAGCCCTGGCCGAAAATGCAGCTCCAGCGGGACGTCAGCCAGGTCAGGTCACAGCGGAAGACCTGTTCGTCGTCGGCCGGGTCGGGGAACTCCACCCAGGCCCGCGGAAAGTCGAGCCCCTGCTCGTCCGCGGGGTCCGGCGTCCCGGCCGTGGGCTTCTTCGGCGCCTTCGGCGACCCCTGCTTTGGCGCTTTGCCCTGCTTCGCCTTTTTGGTCTTTGCCACGCCCCCAGCGTATGCGCCAGCCGGCGGCATCCCGTTGCCCGGGCGGGTGTGACCGCCGCCGGCCGCGCGACCTGCCGCGGAGCGTGCGCGGTGGGCGGACGGGCGGGGCGGCTGGCCGGGCGGGGCGCGGACGGCACCGGCCGTCGGCCGCACACAGGCCCCGTACGGGCCGCTTTCGGGCCCTGGGCGGGCGGAACTCCGGTCTGCGCGGCCCGGCGCGGCCGGGCCAACGGACGGCCCTGCGGCCCCGTCCGCGCCCCCTCCGCCCCCCCCGGCCCAGGGGGGTTCCGCGCTCCCGGAGGTCACTTCTCGTCGCCGTATCGTGACCAATCGAGCCGTATCGTGACCAGCCGATCGCCGAGCGGTCCGCCGCGCACAGTAGCGTTCTGGCCATGAGACTCGGTGTCCTAGATGTGGGTTCGAACACGGTGCACCTTCTGGTGGTGGACGCCCACCCCGGTGCCCGCCCGTTGCCCGCGCACTCCCACAAGGCGGAGCTGCGCCTGGCCGAGCTGCTCGATCCGGATGGTTCCATCGGCAGTGACGGCATCGACCGGCTGGTCGCGGTGGTGCGCGAAGCGCTCCGCGCGGCCGAGGACAAGGGCTGTGAGGAGGTACTGCCCTTCGCCACCTCCGCGGTCCGCGAGGCCACCAACGTGGACGAGGTCCTGACCCGCGTCGCGGCCGAGACCGGCGTCCGGCTCGCGGTGCTGACCGGCGACGAGGAGGCGCGGCTGACCTTCCTCGCGGTGCGCCGCTGGTTCGGCTGGTCGGCCGGCCGGCTGCTGGTGCTCGACATCGGCGGCGGCTCGCTGGAGATCGCGTACGGCCAGGACGAGGAGCCCGACGCGGCGGTCTCGCTGCCGCTGGGCGCGGGCCGGCTCACCGGCGGCTGGCTGCCCGGCGACCCGCCGGACGCGGACGACGTACGGGCCCTGCGGCGGCACGTGCGGGCGCAGATCGCCCGGGTCGTCGGCGACTTCAGCCGGCTCGGGCCGCCGGACCACGTGGTGGCCACGTCCAAGACGTTCAAGCAGCTCGCGCGGCTGACCGGCGCGGCGCGTTCGGCCGAGGGCCTGTACGTGCAGCGCGCCCTGAACCGGACGGCGCTCACGGACTGGGTGACCCGGCTGGCCGACATGCCGACCGCCGAGCGCGCCGAACTGCCCGGGGTCTCGGTCGGCCGGGCCGGCCAGTTGGTGGCCGGGGCGCTGGTCGCGGAGGCGTCGATGGAGCTCTTCGAGGTCGACGAGCTGGAGATCTGTCCCTGGGCGCTGCGCGAGGGCGTGATCCTGCGCCGCCTGGACCACCTGCCGGCCGAGCGCCCGGCCCTGGGGCAGCTCACGACGGGGTAGCGGGGGCGCGGCGAACGGGGCGGCCCGGGCGCGGCGGGGTGGCGCGGGGCGCGGGGGGGGCCGGCCCCCCCCCCCGGCCCGGGGGTTTTTACCAAATCCCCGGCCCCCCGCCGGGCGGCGGGGGGGGTGGGGGGGGGGGGGGGGGGGGG
>NZ_JBEHZD010000723.1:0-3260 GCF_040240285.1 Streptomyces sp. HSW2009
CCCCCCCCCCCCCCCCCCCGAGCCCCCCCCCCCCGCGCCCAAACACCCCCCGGCCCACCCCCCCCCCCCCCCCCCGGGCCCCGGGCGGGGGGCCCCCCCCCGGGGCCCACGGTCTGGTCCGGCGTGCTCCCGCGCGCCCGCGCGGGAAGGTGGTGCGTCAGCGCTTGGCGCGCGAGGCGGCGCGGCCACGCTCCTTCTGGTCCAGGACGACCTTGCGGATGCGGACCGCCTCCGGCGTCACCTCGACGCACTCGTCGTCGCGGCAGAACTCCAGGGACTGCTCAAGGGAGAGCTTGCGCGGCGGCACGATCGACTCGGTGACGTCGGCCGTGGAGGAGCGCATGTTGGTGAGCTTCTTCTCCTTGGTGATGTTCACGTCCATGTCGTCGGAGCGCGAGTTCTCACCGACGATCATGCCCTCGTACACCTCGGTGCCCGGGTCGGTGAAGAGCACGCCGCGCTCCTGGAGGTTGGTCATCGCGAACGCGGTGACCGCACCGGAGCGGTCGGCGACCAGGGAGCCGTTGTTACGGGTGACCAGCTCGCCGAACCACGGCTCGTGGCCCTCGTGGATGGAGTGCGCGATGCCGGTGCCGCGGGTGTTGGTGAGGAACTCCGTACGGAAGCCGATCAGGCCGCGGGAGGGGACGATGAACTCCATCCGCACCCAGCCGGAGCCGTGGTTGGACATGTTGTCCATGCGGCCCTTGCGGGTGCCCATGAGCTGGGTGACCGCGCCCATGTGCTCCTCGGGCACGTCGATGGTGATGCGCTCGATCGGCTCGTGCAGCTTGCCGTCGATCTCCTTGGTGACCACCTGCGGCTTGCCGATGGTGAGCTCGAAGCCCTCCCGGCGCATGGTCTCGACCAGGATGGCGAGCGCCAGCTCACCGCGGCCCTGCACCTCCCAGGCGTCCGGGCGCTCGGTGTCCAGGACGCGCAGCGAGACGTTACCGATCAGCTCGCGGTCCAGCCGGTCCTTGACCTGGCGGGCGGTGACCTTGCGGTCCTTGACCGCGGCCTTGGCGTCCGCGCCCTTGCCGGTGCCGCCGCGGCCGACCAGCGGCGAGGTGTTGGTGCCGATGGTCATGGAGATCGCCGGCTCGTCCACGGTGATCAGCGGCAGCGCCACCGGGTTCTCCGGGTCGGCCAGCGTCTCGCCGATCATGATGTCGGGGATGCCGGCGACGGCGCAGATGTCGCCCGGGCCCGCCTTCTCGGCGGGCTTGCGGGTCAGCGCCTCGGTCATCATCAGCTCGCTGATGCGCACGTTGGAGACGGTGCCGTCGCGCTTGATCCAGGCGACGGTCTGGCCCTTCTTCAGCTCGCCCTGCTCGACGCGCAGCAGCGCGATGCGGCCGAGGAAGTTGTCCGCGTCCAGGTTGGTGACGTGCGCCTGGAGCGGGCCGCCCTCGTCGTACTCGGGGGCCGGCACGTGCGAGAGCAGGGTGGTGAAGAACGGCTCCAGGTTCTCGCTGTCGGCCGGGACGGTGCCGTCCTCCGGCTTGGTCAGCGAGGCGACGCCGTCACGGGCGCAGGCGTAGACGATCGGGAACTCGATCTGGTCCTCGTCCGCGTCCAGGTCGAGGAAGAGGTCGTAGGTCTCGTTGACGACCTCGTCGATCCGCGAGTCCGGGCGGTCGGTCTTGTTGATGCACAGGATGACCGGCATCCGGGCCGCGAGCGCCTTGCGGAGCACGAAGCGGGTCTGCGGCAGCGGGCCCTCGGAGGCGTCCACCAGGAGGACGACCGCGTCCACCATCGACAGGCCGCGCTCGACCTCGCCACCGAAGTCGGCGTGGCCGGGGGTGTCGATGATGTTGATGGTGATCGGGTCACCACCGTCCTTCGGGTGGTACTTGACGGCCGTGTTCTTGGCCAGGATCGTGATGCCCTTCTCACGCTCCAGGTCGTTGGAGTCCATCATCCGGTCGTCAAGCTTCTCGGCCGCGTGCGCCGCGAAGGCGCCCGCCTGCCTGAGCATGGCGTCGACGAGGGTCGTCTTGCCGTGGTCGACGTGGGCAACAATGGCGACGTTACGAATATCGTGGCGCGTGGGCACTGCGACGCTTCTCCCGGAATCGTGGATCGCGGCGTACGGTCCGGTACGCGCGCTGCCGGGCAGATCTCAAGCCTCGGCCTTACCCCATGGTACGGGGCAAGGGCGGGATCGGCCGCCCCAGCCCGCCCCCGACCCCGCCCGACCACCGGCCCCGCGCAGCTCAGCCCGGCCCTCGGGGCCCGGGATTCACCTGCCCTTTCCCCAGCCTTCGTCGGGCCGCTCGCCGGCTGGAGAGGGGTGGGGGTACGGAATCGGGGGTGGGGCGGACGGGCTCCCCGACCGCTGCGGGGCTCGGCCCCGTACGCGCCCCGCTGGCTGCCGAACGCGCGGGACGTGCGGGATGTACGGGATGTACGGGCGGCCTGGATACGGGCTGCGCGCCCCGCGGGCCGCAGCCCACCGCTCCCGCTCCTCTTCGCCCGGCTCCCACTCCCCGCCCGGCTGCTACTCCCCGTCCGGCTTCGCGTCCTCCGCCCGTGCGTAACCGATGTCCTGGTAGTGGGGGGTCTGGAGGCCGAAGGCGCCGACGTTGGCGAGGCCGGAGCGGACCGCGACCAGTTGTGGGCGCTGGTAGAGCGGGAGGGAACCGGCCGCGGCCCAGATGCGGGCGTCGGCGCGGCGCAGCAGCTTGGCCGCGGCGTCCGGGTCGAGTTCGCTGGACGCCTGCTCGAAGAGCTGGTCGATCTGGTCGGTGCCGACCCGGCTGTAGTTCTGCTCCACCAGCAGCGAGCCGTCCGACGCCGGGCGCGGCTTGGCGAAGATCGGCCGGGCGTCGGTGGCCGGGAAGGCGGTCGCGGGCCAGGAGTAAAGGGCCAGATCGAAGTCGCCGCGGGCCACGTAGTCGCTGAAGTAGCGGTCCTTCGCCACCTTCACCACATCGGTCTGCACGCCGATCCGCCCCAGCATCCGGACGATGCGCTCGCCGACCTCGGTCGCCTGCTCGGTGCCGGGACCGGTCGGCAGGACGAACCGCAGCAGCAGCGGCTGGCCGTCCTTGACCCGGATCGGCACCCCGCCGGGCAGCAACCGCGGCCCGGCCTGCGTGCCGCGCGCGGGGCCCTCCGCCGGTCCCTGGCCGCGCGGCCGGTCGCGCCCCGGCCCGGGTCTTTTTCACAACTCCCAGCCCCCCAGACCGCCGCCGATCGGGGGGGGGGGGGGGGGGGGGGGGAAAAAAGAGGGGGGGGGGGGGGGGGGGGGG
>NZ_JBEHZD010000724.1:0-3253 GCF_040240285.1 Streptomyces sp. HSW2009
CGGGCGCCGGGCCCCCGCCGGGGGGGGGGGGGGGGGGGGGGGGCCCCCCCCGGCGGGGGGGGGCGGGGGGGGGGCGCCCCGCCCCCCGGCCGCCTTCGTCGTGTCATGCGGCGGCCACCGCCCGCGGCGAGCGGCCCGGGCCCGACCCACCGGCCGGACAACCCGTCGCCCGGCCGGACGGCCCCGTACCCGCTAGCGCGTCGAGCCGTCCCGGCCCGCTCGGTCCGGGTCTGTGGACAGCCGCTCCAGGACCGCGTCGGTGGTCTGTGCGCGCACGCCGTCCACCACCGCGTCCTGCACCGCGCGCTCCTGCTCGGCCCGCTCGGCCGCGGCCTCCTCGGCCTCCATCTCGGCGATCACATCGATCGGCGGCGGCGCCTTGGCCAGGAAGATCCAGGTCAGGTAGACGCACAGCAGGAAGGGCGGGATGCCGAGGGCGACCTTGACCCAGCCGAGCTGGGTGGCGTCGCCCCACCAGTACAGCGGGAAGAGGATCGCCGACTTGGCCAGCAGAATCAGGCCCCAGGCCCAGGTGGCCTTGGTGTACGCGCGCATCCGGCCGGGGTTGCGGGTGCGCCAGGAGAGGTTCTCCTTCAGCATCGGCCCGAGCAACACACCGATCAGCGGGAACCTGAAGATCGCGGAGACCACGTACACGATGGCGAGGCCCAGCGTGTACAGCATCCCCGGCAGGTAGAAGTTCTTCGCGTCGCCGGACATCATCGCGAAGACGGCGCCGAAGGCGACCCCGAAGACGCCGCTGAAGGCGTGCTTGAGGGTCTCCTTGCGGGCCAGCCTGGCCACCGCGAGCAGCACCGTCAGGGCTAGTGCGGCGAGCGCGGCGACGTGGATGTCCCGCTTGATCGTGTAGATGAGGACGAAGACCAGGCCGGGCACGGTGGTGTCCACCATGCCGCGCACCCCGCCGAACGCCTCAAGGAGCGCCGTGTCGGCCGCCGCCCTGCTCTGTGCGGCATCCGCCTCGGCGTCGGTACCGACCGGCGGGGCGGCGTCCGCCCCGCGGGTGGCCCTGCCGGGCGGTCCGGACCCGTCGGAGGCCCACTTGTCGTCAGACGTCACCCGCTACTCCTGTCCGAGCGGTCGGAGTTCGTACTTGGGGTTGAACAGCACGCGGCGGCCGTGGCTCACCGATATCCGGCCCGAGGCGATCAGCCGCCGGCCCGGTTCGATGCCGACGATCGAGCGCCGGCCGAGCCAGACCACGTCCAGCGCGGCCGACCCGTCGAACAGCTCGGCCTCCAGCGCGGGCACGCCCGCGCGGGGCCGGAGCGTGACGGTCCGCAGCGTACCGGCGACCTTGACGATCTGACGGTCGCCGCAGTCGCCGATCTTGACGCACCCGGCGTTCTCGGCGTCCTGCCGCAGCTCCGCGGAGTGCAGGTCGTCCTGCGACGTCGACAGCCGGTCGAGCAGCCGGCGCAGCGGGCCTGCCGGCTTCCCGGGGCGGGATGGGGCACTCATACGGCCCAGGGTACCCGTGGCCCGCCGTGCCACTCACTGCTCGAAGCGGTAGCCCATACCCGGCTCGGTGACGAAGTGCCGCGGGTGCGAGGGGTCGCGCTCCAGCTTGCGGCGCAGTTGGGCCATGTAGACGCGGAGGTAGTTGGTCTCGGTGCCGTAGGAGGGGCCCCAGACCTCCTGGAGGAGCTGCTTCTGGCTGACCAGCCGGCCCGCGTTGCGGACCAGGACTTCGAGGAGGTGCCACTCGGTGGGGGTGAGCCGGACGTCGGCGCCGTCCCGGTGGGCCTTCTTCGCCGCCAGGTCGACGGAGAAGCTGTCGGTCTCCACCAGGACCGCGCCCTCGCTCTGGCCGACCGGTTCGGCCCGGCGCACCGCGGCCCGCAGCCGGGCCAGCAGTTCGTCCATGCCGAACGGCTTGGTGACGTAGTCGTCGGCGCCCGCGTCCAGCGCCTCCACCTTCTCGTCCGAGGTCTGCCGCGCGGAGAGCACCAGGATCGGCACCCGGGTCCAGCCGCGCAGCCCCTTGATCACCTCGACGCCGTCCATGTCGGGCAGTCCGAGGTCGAGGACGATGACGTCGGGGTGGCGGGCGGCGGCGAGGCGGAGCGCGGTCGCGCCGTCGGGGGCCGAGTCGACCTCGTACTTGCGCGCCTTGAGGTTGATCACCAGGGCGCGCACGATCTGCGGCTCGTCGTCGACCACGAGCACCCGCCCGGGGGTCCGGGGGGGGCCCCCGGAAGAGCTCAGCATGGTGACTGCCTTTCCTGCCGAGTACGTACCGGCGTACGTACGGTACGAGAGCTGGTCATGTGATGGCCTGGGCCGGGAGGTCGGGGACGGTCTGGGAGCGGCCGGCCGCCGCGCGCAGCGTGAGGACCATCGTCATGCCGCCGCCCGGGGTGTCCTCGGCGGTCAGCGTGCCGCCCATGGCCTCGGCGAAGCCGCGGGCGACGGCGAGACCGAGGCCCACGCCGGCGCCGCGCGGGGCGTCCCCGTACCGCTGGAACGGTTCGAAGATGCGGTCCTTGTCGCTGTCGGGGACGCCCGGACCGCGGTCGGCGACGCGCACCTCGACCCGGCTGCCGAGCGCGCTCGCGGCGACCAGCACGGGCCGGCCCTGCGGGCTGTACTTGACGGCGTTCTCGACGATGTTGGCGACGCTGCGCTCCAGCAGCCCAGGGTCGACGGCGACCATCGGCAGCTCCTCGGGCACGTCGAGGGTGACGCTGCCCTCGGGGACGCCGCCGAGCGCCATCGGCACCACCTCGTCCAGGTCGATCTCGCGGATCAGCGGGGTGACGGTGCCCGTCTGGAGGCGGGACATGTCGAGCAGGTTGCCGACCAGGTGGTCGAGCCGGTCGGCACCGTCCTCGATGCCTTCGAGCAGTTCCGCCTCGTCCTCCGCCGACCAGGCCACGTCGTCCGAGCGCAGCGAGGTCACCGCGGCCTTGATGCCGGCCAGCGGGGTGCGCAGGTCGTGGCTGACGGCGGCCAGCAGGGCGGTGCGGATGCGGTTGCCCTCGGCGAGTTGGCGGGCCTGTTCGGCCTCGCCGACCAGCCGTTGCCGGTCGAGCACCACGGCGGCCTGGGCGGCGAACGCGGCCAGCACCCGGCGGTCCTCGGCGGGCAGCACCCGGCCGTTGAGGGCCAGGGCGAGGTGGTCGCCGACGGGCATGTCCACGTCGGCGTCCTCGGGGCGCAGGGGCATCGTGGGGTTGCTGGCGGGGGCGCCCGCGGGGGCTGCCCGGGCGGCGGGGGCGGGCCCGCCCCC
>NZ_JBEHZD010000725.1:0-3243 GCF_040240285.1 Streptomyces sp. HSW2009
CCGTGGCGCCGGCCACGGCCGAGGTCGCGGGCAGCGTGCAGGCCAGTGCCGCGCAGCCGACGATCCCGAGCGCGGGCACCAGCCGGGGCGGGCGGCCTTCGGCGGGGCTCAGCGTCCATGCGCTGGCGCCCGCGATGGCGTAGTAGACGAGGACACCGAAGGAGGAGAAGCCGATGGCGCCGCGCAGGTCGACCGTGGCCGCGGCCAGTGCCGCCACGGCGCCCACCGCGAGCTCCGCCCGGTAGGGCGTGGCCGTCCGGGCGTGCACGGCGGCCAGCGCGCCGGGCAGGTGCCGGTCCCTGGCCATCGCCAAGGTGGTGCGGGAGACGCCGACGAGCAGGGTGAGCAGCGAGCCGAGCGCGGCCAGCGCGGCACCGACCCGCACCACCGGAACCAGCCACTGCGCGTCCGCCGCGCGCACCGTGTCCGCGAGCGGGGCGCCCGCCCTGGCCAGCGCGCCGGGGCCGAGCGCGGCCAGCGCGGCGGCGCCCACCGCCGCGTACACCACCAGCACGATGCCGAGGGCCAGCGGAATCGCCCGCGGGATGGTCCGCTGCGGGTCGCGCACCTCCTCGCCCAGCGTGGCGATCCTGGCGTACCCGGCGAAGGCGAAGAACAGCAGCCCGGCGGCCTGGAGCACGCCGCCGAACGTGACCTCGGCGGCCGTGGCGTCCGCCGCCCACGGTGCCCGCGGGGAACCGCCGCTCCAGGCGGCGACGCACACGGCGACCAGCACCAGCAGCACCACGGCGACGATCGCCCGGGTCAGCCAGGCGGTCTTGCGCACCCCCAGGCAGTTGACCACGGTCAGCACGAGCACGGCGGCCACCGCCACCACGCGCTCGTGCCCCGGCGCCGCGTACGCCCCCACCACCAGGGCCATCGCCGCGCACGAGGCGGTCTTGCCGACCACGAACCCCCACCCGGCCAGATGCCCCCAGAACGGGCCGAGCCGCTCCCGCCCGTAGACGTAGGTGCCGCCGGAGGCCGGATAGCGGGCGGCGAGCCGGGCGGACGAGGTGGCGTTGCAGTACGCGACGACCGCGGCGATGCCGAGCGCCAGCAGCAGCCCGGAGCCGGCGGCGTCGGCGGCCGGCGCGAAGGCGGCGAAGACCCCGGCGCCGACCATCGCCCCGAGCCCGGTCATGACGGCGTCGAAGGTGCCCAGTTCACGGCGGAGCCCCGGCTCAGGTCGCATGCGGCTGATTCTGCGGGTCGGCGCGGTGGTGCGCCATGGGCGTTCACCGCCCGCTCAGCCGCGCGGGAGCACCACCCCGGCGCGCCGCCCCCCGCCCACGCCCGCCCCGCGCCCGGCGCGTACGGGGTGCGTGACCGGCGCCGACGCGCCCCGGCCGGCGGGTAGCATGGTCGACACGACGGACGAGTCGGCTGGGCGGTCGCGTCGGGTGCTTTTGGATTCCACGGAATCCGGGGGTCCCCGCCGAGGAACGTCCGGGCTCCACACGGCAGGGTGGTGGGTAACGCCCACCCGGGGTGACCCGCGGGACAGTGCCACAGAAAACAGACCGCCGGGCGCCGCGAGGCGTTCGGTAAGGGTGAAACGGTGGTGTAAGAGACCACCAGCGTCCGAGGTGACTCGGACGGCTAGGTAAACCCCACCCGGAGCAAGGTCAAGAGGGGCCGCCGATTGGCGACCCTGCGCGAACGCTTGAGGGCTGCCCGCCCGAGTTCGCGGGTAGACCGCACGAGGTCGCCGGCAACGGCGACCCTAGATGGATGGCCGCCTCCCCCGGGCGCCGCAAGGCCACGGGGAGACAGAACCCGGCGTACAGGCCGCCTCGTCCGTCGCTCAGGCCCTTGCTGGGGGGCGGGGCCGTATGGTGCTGCTTCCGACCAGGACCTACTGTTCGGTGGCCTGTTGGGCCGCCCCGTCAGACCGCCGCGGCGCCCCTCGCCGGCGTACCCCGGACTTCGCCCCCGAGCACGATCAGGCCGCACCGTCATAGGGGTCACGGATGATGTGCCGGGCGGCAGCAGTGGCCAGCACTTCCCGCGGGTAGCCAGCGCCGGGGACGTAGTAGCGGCCCTTCGTGTTGCCGACGGGCGTCAGCAACTCGCGCCGCATCAGATGTTGCATGTCGCGTTGGGCCTGCTGCTCGCTGATCCCTTCCGCCTTCTCGTACCGCGAGCGGCGCACCCGTCCCGCCATCGCGACTTCGTGCAGGGCGGTGAGCTGGCGTTCGGAAACGTCGAGTGCGACGCGCTGTTCGTCGAGCTGGATCCAGCAGCCGTTGGACCGGTCGACGCGGTGCTGCACGCTCTGGGTCTGCTCGTGGTAGGCGCGCAGATTGAAACGTACCCACGGCGCGGCATCCCGCTGCGGGCTGTAGACGGGCCCGCCGACCTCGCGCAGCACCTTGTAGTAGTCCCAGGTGTGGCCCGGCATGCCCAGCCATGCCTCGATGGAGGAGAACTCCGGTGCGAGCACGCCGTCCCGGGAGATCAGCAGGGTTTGGAGGGAGCGGGACATGCGGCCGTTGCCGTCGGCCCAGGGGTGGATCTTGACGAGGTTGAAGTGCGCCATCGCGGCGCGGACCAGTGGGTCGGCATCCAGGTCGCCGGTGTTGAGCCAGTCGACCAGCTCACCCATCAGACCGGGCACCTCGTCCTCGTGGGGCCCTTCGTACTCCGTCGCGTGCGGGTCGCCGGCCGCGGTGATGAAGATCGGGCCCCGCCGCCACTGCCCGGCCGGCTTCTGCGGGTGGTGGTGCCCCTGCAACATCCAGTGCAGGGCGTTGAGCAGGCCCTTGCTGTACGCGAAGTCGGGGGCGCCGTGCAGGGACTGGATGTAGGTCATCGCCTGCTGGTAGGCGACGGTCTCCGCCCGGTTCGCCTCGGTGACGTCCACCTTCTCCTGGGCGTCGTCCATGAGGTCGGCTACGTCCCTGGCGTCGACCTCGTATCCCTCGATCGCGTTGGAGGCGGCGATGGCCGATGCGGTCAGGTGGCGCCGTAGGCCGAGGATCTCCTTGGCGGGTGCTCGCTGTGTGGCGTCGAGCAGGTCGCGGCGCATCGCGAGGATCTCGTGCAGGACGTGATGGTCGGCAGCGGTGAGGCGGGGCGTCCTGTGCAGCATGTCGGAATGATGCCTACTGGGTGTCATTCCGTCGAAGGAGGTGCGGCTGCCGCGCGGAGTGGGGGGGGGGGGGGGGGGGCGGCGCGCCCGCCCCCGCGCCCCCCCCCCCCCCCCCCCCCCCCCCCCCCCCCCCCCCCCCCCCCCCC
>NZ_JBEHZD010000726.1:0-3175 GCF_040240285.1 Streptomyces sp. HSW2009
CCCCGCACCCCGCACCCACCAGGACCGCACCCCCACACGCCGCCCGCAGGGCTTCCCCCTCGCATCGAAGGCTCCACGTACGGCATAGTGTGGGGGGCCGCGCGGTCAGCCGATCAGCAACTCCGGTACGACCCGCCCTACCATCCCCTGTGGTGTAATCGGCAGCACAGTGGCCTTTGGAGCCATTTGTCCAGGTTCGAGTCCTGGCGGGGGAGCCCAAGCCCGCACCTTCACTCCGTACCGTCATCCCCGTTCACCGTCCGGTGCGTACGGACCCTGCGCACGACGTCCAGCGCCCGCAGGCCCCGCGAACGCCTTCCATTCAGGGCATCCGGGGCCGGACCCGCCCGCAGGTCCCCTCTGATACGCACCGGTATCCTTCGGATGTCCACCTCCCGAAAGAGCCGAAGGGTTTCCCCGTGAGCGCCAACCTTCCCCGTGATCTCGGCACCACTCGGTCAGGGGAGGACCCGCTGGCAGCCGTCGTCGTCCTCGCGGCGGGCGAGGGCACCCGGATGAAGTCGACGACCCCCAAGGTCCTGCACGCGATCTGCGGTCGCTCCCTGATCGGCCACGTCGTCGCCGCCTCCCGCGAACTCGACCCCGAACACCTCGTCGTCGTCGTCGGGCACGCCCGCGACCAGGTGCAGGGGCACCTCGCGGAGATCGACCCGCAGGTGCGCACCGCCGTCCAGCACCAGCAGAACGGCACCGGGCACGCCGTCCGGATGGGCCTGGACGAGCTGCGCGCCAGCGGCATCGCGCTCGCCGGCACGGTCGTCGTGGTCTGCGGCGACACCCCGCTGCTGACCGGCCAGACGCTGCGCACGCTCGCCAGCACGCACGCCGCCGACGGCAACGCGGTGACCGTGCTGACCGCCGAGGTGCCCGACGCCACCGGTTACGGCCGGATCGTGCGCGACCAGGCCAGCGGGGCCGTCACCGCCATCGTCGAGCACAAGGACGCCAGCGACTCCGAGCGCGCCATCCGCGAGATCAACTCGGGCGTCTTCGCCTTCGACGCGCAACTGCTGACCGATGCGCTCGGCAAGGTCCGCACCGACAACAGCCAGGGCGAGGAGTACCTCACCGACGTCCTCGGCATCCTGCGCGAGGCGGGCCACCGGGTGGGCGCGGCCGTCGCCGCCGACCACCACGAGATCGTCGGCATCAACAACCGGGTCCAGCTCGCCGAGGCCCGCAAGCTGCTCAACGAGCGGCTGCTGCGGGACGCGATGCTCAGCGGCGTCACCGTCGTCGACCCGGCCACCACCTGGGTGGACGTCACCGTCACCTTCGAGCCGGACGCCCTGGTGCACCCCGGCACCCAGCTCATCGGCGCCACCCATCTGGCCGCGCACGCCGAGGTCGGCCCGCACACCCGGCTGACCGACACCACGGGCGGCGCCGGCGCCACGGTCGCCAACACCGTCGCGGTGGGCGCCAGGATCGGCGAGGGCGCCAACGTCGGCCCGTACGCGTATCTACGCCCGGGCACCGACCTCGGGCCGCGGTCCAAGGCCGGCGCGTACGTGGAGATGAAGAACGCGCAGGTCGGCGAGGGTTCCAAGGTGCCGCACCTGTCGTACGTGGGGGACGCGACGATCGGCGACCACACCAACATCGGTGCCGCCAGCGTCTTCGTGAACTACGACGGCGAGAAGAAGCACCACACCACCGTCGGCTCGCACTGCCGCACCGGTTCGGACAACATGTTTGTGGCTCCTGTCACGATTGGGGACGGGTCCTACACCGCTGCCGGGTCGGTCATCACCAAGAACGTGCCCCCGGGTTCGCTCGCTGTCGCCCGTGGACAGCAACGGAATATCGAGGGTTGGGTGGCTCGAAAGCGCCCAGGAAGTGCCGCCGCGCAGGCCGCTCAGGCAGCCACTCAGGAGCCTGAGTCCGATCAGTGAGCGTGTGGGGGGTGCGCCAAGTGGGGCGTACCGTGGGGAAGCGCACGCGAAGTGAAATCCAAGGAGATCTGCTGTGACCGGGATCAAGACGACCGGCGAGAAGAAGCTCATGCTCTTCTCCGGCCGCGCCCACCCCGAGCTGGCCGAGGAGGTCGCCCAGCAGTTGGGCGTCGGCCTGGTCCCGACCAAGGCATTCGACTTCGCCAACGGCGAGATCTACGTTCGCTTCCAGGAGTCGGCGCGCGGCGCCGACTGCTTCTTGATCCAGAGCCACACGGCTCCGATCAACAAGTGGATCATGGAACAGCTCATCATGATCGATGCGCTCAAGCGGGCCTCCGCGCGCAGCATCACCGTGATCGTGCCGTTCTACGGCTACGCCCGGCAGGACAAGAAGCACCGCGGCCGTGAGCCGATCTCGGCCCGGCTGATCGCCGACCTGTTCAAGTGCTCGGGCGCCGACCGCATCCTCACGGTCGACCTGCACACCGACCAGATCCAGGGCTTCTTCGACGGCCCCGTGGACCACCTGTTCGCGCTGCCGATCCTCGCCGACTACGTGGGCGCCAAGGTCGACCGCTCCAAGCTGACCGTCGTCTCGCCGGACGCCGGCCGGGTGCGGGTCGCCGACCGCTGGTGCGACCGGCTCGGCGCGCCGCTGGCCATCGTGCACAAGCGGCGCGACCCGGACGTCGCCAACCAGGTCACCGTGCACGAGGTCGTCGGTGACGTCCGCGGCCGGGTCTGCGTCCTGGTCGACGACATGATCGACACCGGTGGCACGATCTGCGCCGCCGCCGAAGCGCTGTTCGCCAACGGTGCCGAGGACGTCATCGTGACGGCCACGCACGGCGTGCTCTCCGGCCCCGCCGCCGACCGCCTGAAGAACTCGAAGGTCAGCGAGTTCGTCTTCACCGACACGCTGCCGACCCCGAAGGAGATCGAGTTGGACAAGGTCACCGTCCTCTCGATGGCCCCGACCATCGCCCGCGCCGTGCGCGAGGTCTTCGAGGACGGCTCCGTCACGAGCCTCTTCGAAGAGCAGGCGTAACGACTCAGCAGGTAGGTAGCAGGGCTCGGGCGGCGGGACCAACCCACCGGCGCTGACTCCGCTGCACTCCGCACCGAAGGCCCCGCCCCCCACGCGGGGGGCGGCCCTCGGGGGGTTGGGGCCCGCGTTGGGGGCCCATCGGGCGGCGGGCCGTAGGCCAGCCCCTGCCCCGGGGGGGCGGACCCCAGGGGGACCCCGGGGGGCCGGG
>NZ_JBEHZD010000727.1:0-3219 GCF_040240285.1 Streptomyces sp. HSW2009
CCCCCCACCCCCCCCCCCCCCGCGGGGGGGGGGGGGCGCCCCCCGCCCCCCCCCCCCCCCCCCCCGCCGGGGGGGGGGGCCCCCCCCCCCCCCGCCGCGCACCGCCGGGCGGGCGTCCGCGCCACCGCGAACGGGCCGGTCGGACGCCGCCCGACGGCCCCGGAACGGGGGCATCGGCCTCGCGGAGCGCGGCGCGTCCGGGGCGTCTGCCCGGGCCTCTGGGGCGGCTCTGTCGCCCCGTCAACAGGCCACATCCGGCCAGGTGGCCGACGGCGTCACCCCGACGGCGCCCGGTGGCGGCGCTTGCTGTGCCGGCTCGGGACATCCGCCGACCGGACCGGCGGGTGGCGCATACACGCAGATTCGCCGCCGGTGCGCCGCCGGCCGGTCGCGCCACCGGGGCACCCCGCTCACCGGCGCACGAGTGGTGCGACGGGCGGCGCTCGCCCGAGCCCGTGGTTCAGGGCTGGAGCGGGCGGTGATCTTCGGGGCAGGTGGGGCAAGCGCTGTCAAAGAACGTCAGCTACGGCAGCCGTGCGCCAAGTGCACCGTTCCACGGCTGAATCCGACTTGGCCGGTAAGTGTCGGTGTAGTCGCACGTGACACCGGCAATAGTGTGAACACCGGTGTCGCCTTGCCCCTGGCGACTACCGTCCCCCACCGCACGTATGCAGCGTGTCATGGCCCAACGCCGTGCCACGCACCGACGGTTCGCCGTCTACCCGAGGACGCACCGACAGCGATGAGGGCATCTCATGCGCCAGTGGCACTCTGAATTTCAAGCGAGATGCTGGTACGACGACGCGGTCACGGTCGTCGAGCTCCACGGCGAGATCGACATCGTGGCCGCCGAGGCACTCGCGCCCCGGCTCCGCCGGCTGACCGCCGGCTCGGGCCACGAGGTCATCGTCGACCTGAGACCGGTCACCTTCATCGATTGCAGTGGCCTCGGCATGCTCTGCGTACTGCACGAGCGGCTGATCGCCCGCGGGCGCCGGCTGCGGGTGGTGGCCACCCGGCCGCTCACCCTCAAGATGCTGCGGCTGACCGGACTGCACCGCGCCTTCGTGGTGCACGGGTCGCTGCGCGAGGCGCGCAGCGCCACCGGCCTGCCGCTGGCCCCGAAGACGCCCGCGGGTCGCGGCGCGGCGGGCGCCGGCCGCACCACCGTGGACGCCGCCATCGCCAGCCTGATCCCCTACCAGCGCACCCGGCCGCGCCCCGGCACCCAACCGGCCCCCTCTGCGGGCGATGGGTGAGTCGCACTAGCGGCGCCGCCGCCGATGCGGTCTCCTGGAGCGGAACTCACGGACGAAGAGGGCTGCGGTGGAGAAGAAGCAACGCCGGGCGGCAGCGCTGTGCGCCGCACTGACGACCGTCCTTGCCGTGGCCGTCGCCGGCTGCGACGACAGCACCGAGACGGAGAGCGGCACCTCCCCGCTGACCGGGCTGAAGGCGCCAGCGGCGCCGGTGCTCGCGGTGAAGATCGACAACGTGGGCCCGGCGCGCCCACAGACCGGCCTCGGCGCGGCCGACATCGTCTACGTGGAGCGCGTGGAAGCCGGCCTGTCCCGGCTGATGGCCGTCTACTCCTCCCATCTGCCGCAGCGGGTCGGCCCGGTCCGCAGCGCCCGCGAAACGGATCTGGAGCTGCTGCGCCAGTTCGGTGAGCCGGCCTTCGCCTACTCGGGTGCACAGTCCAAGCTGCTTCCGCTGGTGAAGGACGCACCGGTGCACGCGGTGACGCCGGAGCAGTCCTCCGACGCCTTCCAGCGCGGCCGGGACCGGCCGGCCCCGCACAACCTGTATCTGCGGCCCGAGCGCGCCCTCGCCGCGGCGAAGGACGCCGAGGACGCGCCCGACATCGGGTTCCGCTTCGGCGCGGCGCCCGCCGGAGGCCGCGCCACCCCCTCGTACACCGTCCGCTACCCCGCGGCGGCCATCACCTTCACCTGGTCGGGCGAGCGCGCCCGCTACCGGGTCGCGATGGACGGCAGCGCGGTGCCGGGCGCCGACGGGCAGGGCCGGGGGCCGGCGACCGTCGTCGTCCAGGGGGTCACCATCCGCGACTCCCGCTTCCACGACCGGGCCGGCAGCGCCACGCCCTTCACCGACACCACGGGCGAGGGCCCGGCCCTGGTGCTGCGCGACGGCAAGGCCCACCGGGCCCACTGGGAGCGCCCGTCCGCCACCCGCGGCACGGAGTTCACCACCGAGGACGGCAAGCGCCTCGACTTCGCCCGCGGTCCGGTGTGGGTGGCGTACGTGCCGCGGGACGCCGTCCCGTCCGGCGCCGCGGGCAGCTCGCGCTAGGCGTACGGGAGCACGGACCGTACGGGGAGCGCCGGCGGTGCGGGAACGCCGGCCGGACGCGAGCGGTGGCGGTAGGGAGCGGGGGAGCGCCGTGGGTGTGGTCCGGCGCGCGGGAGCCGCAGTCGGCCCCGGGGCGGGCGCGGTCTTCCTGGCGGTCGGGGTGGCGGTGCGGGGCAGGGGGTTCGACGTCGTGCGGCTCGGTGCGCGCAGTAGGATCGGCGGCGCTGCACTGACGATGGATACCGCTGGTAGGAGGCTTTTCATGGCGCAGGTTACGTTGAAGGGGAACCCGGTTCAGGTCACCGGCGAGCTGCCCAAGCCCGGTGCCCAGGCGCCGGCTTTCACCCTGGTCGGCGAGGGGCTGGCGGACACGTCCCTCAGCGACTTCGCCGGTCAGCGCAAGGTGCTGAACATCTTCCCGAGCGTGGACACCCCGACCTGCGCGCAGTCCGTGCGTGAGTTCAACGCCCGGGCCGGCAAGCTGGACAACACCGTGGTGCTGTGCATCTCCGCCGACCTGCCGTTCGCGCAGGGCCGGTTCTGCGGCGCCGAGGGCCTTGAGCAGGTCAAGACCCTGTCCACGCTGCGGGGCCGGGCATTCCACGAGGAGTACGGCGTCGCGCTCGCGGACGGCCCGCTGGCCGGTCTCGCCGCGCGTGCGGTGGTCGTGCTCGACGAGAACGACAAGGTGCTGCACGCTGAGCTGGTCGGCGAGATCGCCGACGAGCCCAACTACGACGCCGCGCTCGCCGTCCTGAGCTAGTACGCAGAACCCGGGACCGGCAGCCAGCCGGCCCGGGGGGGGGGGGGGGGGGGGGGGGGGGGGGGGGGGGGGGGGGCGGGGGGGCCGCGGCGGGGGGGGGGGGGCGGGGGCGGGGGGGGGGCCGGGGGCGGGCCGGCGGGCCG
>NZ_JBEHZD010000728.1:0-3199 GCF_040240285.1 Streptomyces sp. HSW2009
CCGAGGCCGCCCCCGCCGAGCTGGGCGCCCCACTGGGCGGCGAGCTTGCGTGCCCGGGCGCCGGCGGGCGGTACGAACTGTTGGGCGAGGGCGGGCCGCGGGAAGCGGGGGCCGGCGCCGCCGGCCGGGGCCGCGGCGCGCCGGTGCACCCACTCGGCGAGCCTGGCGGGCAGGCCGCCGGCGCTGACCAGGGTGCGCGGGTGCGGGCTGGCGAGCACCTGGTCGACGGCGGCCAGCGCCTGCGCCTCGTGCAGCGCGTACTCGGCCAGTGAGGCGCCGAAGGACTGGCCGCTGATGCTGGCGGCGGTGGCGGGCCAGGTGTCCCAGTCGACGGCCAGCCAGCGGGTGCGGCCCGCGCGGTGCCGGGCGGCGACGGCGTCCAGGAAGGAGTTGGCCGCCGCGTAGCTGCCGAAGCCGATGCCGCCGAGGACGGTGGACATCGAGGAGAACAGCAGGCAGAAGTCGACGGGCAGCTCCGCCAGGACCTTTTCCAGGGCCAGCGCGCCGTCGATCTTCGCGTGGAAGTGGGCGTCGCGCTCCTGCGGCCCGAGCCCGGAGAGCGGGCTGAGCACCTCGGCGTCGGTGATGGCGGCGAGGTGGATGACGCCGTCGAGGCCGCCGTGCCGCTCACGCACGTCGGTGACCAGGGCGCGCAGCCGCGCCTCGTCGGTGACGTCCGCGGCGACGGCCTCCACCTGCACGCCGCGCCCGACCAGCCGCAGCAGCCCGGTGAGCCGCTCGCGCAGCGCGGGTTCGGTGGCGGGGTCGGCGGCGGCCCGCTCCCAGTCCGTACGGGCGGGCAGTTCGCGGCGGCCGGTGAGGACCAGGCGGGCGCCGTGCGCGGCGCCGAAGTGTTCGGCGAGGAGCAGGCCGACGGGCCCGAGCCCGCCGGTGATCAGGTAGACGCCGTCGGCCTTGGGCACGATGGCCGGCGGGTCGTCGGGCGCCGGCGCCGGTACGTACTCCAGGGCCAGCCGCGCGCCGCCGCGCAGGGCCAGCAGGTGGTCGGCGGTGGTGGCGGCACGGTCGGTGGTGGCGGGGTCAGTGGTGGCCGCGCTCTCAGTACCGGCCGCGGGGTGGTCGAAGCCGTGCAGCAACTCCGCGTACAGGGCGGCGGCGACGGTCAGCGGCGTGTCGCCGGCGGTCCCCTCGCTGCCGGGTGCGCCGCCGGCCGGTGCGTCCGCGCTCCGTGCGTCGTCGCCCGGCATGTCGCCGGTCAGGACCGTGTCGATCGTACGGACCTGGAGGCCGGCGTACTCCTGTGGGGCGACGAGCAGCGGGCCGAAGGCGGTGGCGCGTTCGGGGGCCGGCCGGTCGGTGTCGAGCACGGCGCGCGCCGACTCGGTGGCCGCGAGCAGCGAGACCGGGTGCGGCAACCGCGCGTCGCCGAGCGCCGCGGTCAGGGCCCGCAGGCTGTCGAACCCCAACTCCCGTGCACAGTCGGCGTCTTGCGGGGAGAGCGCGCTGTCGAGACCCCACAGGTGGACGACCCAGCGGGGGGCCGGGGACGTTTCGATGAGCTGCTGGTAGTCCTGCTGTTCGGCGGGGCGTACGGTGCGGCTGCCGTCGGCGGCGGCGTCGGCCGCGGGCAAGCCGGCGGGGCGGATCAGGAGGTGGTCGACGCGGGCGGCGGCGAGCCGTTCGGCGAGCGCGTCGGCAACGCCGCGCTCGTCGGCGAAGATCCACACGGGGGCGTCGGGCAGGGCCGTCACGGGGGCCGCCGGCAGCGGTCGCGGCGTCCAGCGCGGATGGAACAGGCCCCGCGCGGCGAGCGGATCGGCCTGCTCAACTTCCTTGCCCGGTACGGGTGTTGCCGGCTGTACGGATGCGACTGCGGCGGGCTTGGCGGGGCCTGTGGTGGCGGTGTCGGCGGGTCCGGCGCTGGCCTGGGCGGGCGCCGGGTCGATCCAGTAGCGCTCGCGGCGGAAGGGGTAGGGCGGGGCGGAGACCCGACGGGGTTCGCGGCCCTCGTGGTAGGCGTCCCAGTCTACCTCGCCGCCGGCCAGCCAGAGCTGGGCCAGCGCAGTGGTGAGCACGGCCTCGCCGGTAGTCGGGTCGGCCTGGGCGGGCAGCGTGGGCAGCAGCAGCGGCCAGCGCTCGCGCGGGCAGTCGGGGTGGTTGCGGGCCATGGCGCCCAGCGACTGGCCGGGGCCGAGTTCCAACAGGATGTCGTCGCCGGCGGCGAACAGGTGGGTGAGCATGTCCGAGAAGCGGACGGTGCCGCACATGTGGTCGGCCCAGTAACCGGGGTCGGCGAGTTGCGCTTCGGTGACGGGCGCACCGGTCACGTTGGAGAGGTAGGGGATGGTGGGCGCCTGGGGGTGCAGTTCGGTGCGGGCCCAGGCGGTGAGCTCGGCCGCTGCGGGGCGCAGCGCGGCGGAGTGGAAGGCGTGGGTGGTGCGCAGCGGGCGGCTCGGCACGTCGGCCGCGGCCAGCCGGGCGGAGAGCTCGGCCACCGCGTCCACCGGCCCGGAGACGACGGTGAAGCCGGGCCCGTTGACGGCGGCGACGTCGACGCCGGTGCCGGCGAGCGGGCCGAAGCGGGCGGTGAGTTCGGCCTGGGAGAGCGGCACGGCGGCCATCGCGCCGGCCGGCAGGCCCGCGATGAGCTGCGCACGGAAGGCGGTGAGCCCCGCGGCCTCGGGCAGGGTGAGGGCGCGGGAGAGGCTGGCGGCGGCGAACTCGCCGACGCTGTAGCCGAGCAGCAGTCGCGGCTGGACGCCCCAGGACATCAGCAGCCGGCCCAGTGCGTAGTCGACGGCGAACATCGCGGGCTGGACGATCTCGGTGGCGCTGGCCGCGTCCGCCTGCCCCGCCGGCCCGGTCCGGCCGAGCAACTGGGCCAGGTCGGGCGCGCCGCTCTCCCGCTCCCCGAGGAAGCCGGCGACCGGGTTGACGCCCAGCAGGTCCTGGAAGAGCGCGGCGCAGGTGTCGATGGCGGACCTGAAGGCGGGTTCGGTGCGGTAGAGGCCGCCGACCATGCCCTGGTAGTGCTCGCCGACGCCGGCGAGCAGGAAGCCGACCTGGCGGCGGGCGGCGTCGCGGCGGGCGAAGACCCGGTGTTCGGCGTCGGCTCCGAGCGCGGCGCGCGCGGCGCCCCCCGCGGGGGCCCCCGCCCCCCCGCGGGGGGCGGCAACCCCCCCGCCGCGCGGGCGGGGGCGGGGGCGGGGGGGGCGGGGGGCGGGGGGGGGGGCGGCGG
>NZ_JBEHZD010000729.1:0-3196 GCF_040240285.1 Streptomyces sp. HSW2009
GTTCGCCCCGTGCCCCGTGCCCCGTGCCCCGTGCCCCGTGCCCCGTGCCCCGTGCCCCGTGCCCCGTGCCCCGTGCGGGGAGTTCGTCGCGCCTCGCGCGCGAGGTTGCTCGCCGGGTGCGGGAGGCTGGCCGCACCCCGCGCGCGAGGTTGCTCGCTCCATTGTCCGTACCAGGCGTCACCCACCGTCCTGCACGCAGGAGGACCGCCCCGCGTACGCGCTGCGGGCGCCCGCACCCCGCCCCGTGGCCCCAGGGCCCCGTAGCCCGGACGCCCGCCCCGGCCCGTGTCCCGTACGACGGGGACCCCACGTGCCGTACGGGGCGCGGCCCGTGCTCCCTGCGGTCGGGGTGGGCAGGCCGCGGAGGCAGTGCGTACCGGCCGGGCTCGACCCGGTGTCCCCAGCTCGTACCTGACCGTGCGTACGACGTGTTCGGCGGTCCGTCGGAGGTGTTCTCGCCGTGATGTCAGACCTCTGTGCCATGCTCGGCCCTGTGTACACCACGTCCGTCAGTTCGGTTTTCATCGGCCGTACCGAGGAGTTGGGCGCGCTCACCGACGCGCTCGCTCAGGCCGCGCACGGGCAGCCACAGGCGCTGCTCATGGGTGGCGAGGCCGGTGTGGGCAAAACACGCCTGGTGGAGGAGTTCGCGACCGTGGCGCAGGCCGCGGGGGCGGTCACCGCGCTGGGCGGCTGCGTCGAGATCGGGGTGGACGGACTGCCGTTCGCCCCGGTCTCCACCGTGCTGCGCGCCCTGCGCCGGCAGCTCGGGGACGAGCTCGACCAGGCCGCCGCCGGCCAGGAGGGCGAGTTGGCCCGGCTGCTGCCCGAGCTGGGCGAGACCGCCCCCGAGGCACGCGACGAGGACGGCCGGGCGCGGCTGTTCGAGCTGACGGCGCGGCTCCTGGAGCGCCTGGCCACCGACCGCACGCTGGTGATCGTCATCGAGGACCTGCACTGGGCCGACCGGTCCACCCGCGAGCTCCTCGGCTACCTCTTCCGGTCGGTGCAGCGCGCCCAGTTGGTCATCGTCGCCACGTACCGCTCGGACGACATCCACCGCCGCCACCCACTGCGCCCGTTCGTCGCCGAGGTCGACCGGATGCGCACGGTGCGCCGCATCGAGCTGGCCCGGTTCAGCCGGGCCGAGGTCCGGGCGCAGATCGCCGGCATCTACGGCGCCGAGCCGGACCGGCTGCTGGTGGACCGAGTCTTCGAGCGCACCGACGGCAACGCCTTCTTCGTCGAGGAGATCGCGCGCAGCATCCACGACGGCTGTCAGTCGGGCCTCAGCGAAACGCTGCGCGACCTGCTCCTGGTGCGGGTCGAGGCGCTGCCCGACACGACCCAGCGGGTGGTGCGGACGGTGGCGGAGGGCGGTTCGCAGGTCGAGCACGGGCTGCTCGCGGCCGTCGCCAGGCTCGGCGAGGACGAGCTCATCGAGGCGCTGCGCACCGCCGTCGGGGCGAACATCCTGTTGCCGACGGGGGACGACAGCGGCTACCGCTTCCGGCACGCCCTCGTGCGCGAGGCCGTCGCCGACGATCTGCTGCCCGGCGAGCGCACCCGTCTCAACCAGCAGTACGCCACGGCCCTTGAGGCTGATCCGACCCTCGTGCGGAACGACGAGTACGGGGCCCGGCTGGCCAGTTACTGGTACCACGCCCACGAGCCGGCCAAGGCGCTGCCCGCGGTGCTCGCCGCCTCCGTCACGGCCCGCCGCCGACACGCCTACGCGGAGCAGTTGCGGCTCCTCGAACGCGCCATGGAGCTGTGGGAGGACACGCCGGCCGACGTGCGGGCCGCGCAGTGGCCGCTGGCCGAGTCGTGCGCCTACCCGGTGTGCAGCCCCTGCGACGACGACCAGCTACGCCACCTCGACCTGCTCGCCGAAGTGGTCACGGCCGCCCACCTCTCCGGGCAGCGGGAGCGCGCGCGGGCCCTCGCCACGCGCGCGCTGCGCACCATCGACGAGGCGCGGGACCCGCTGCGGGCCGCCTGGTTCTGGACCCAGGCGTCAAAGAGCATCGAGGGGCTGACGCGCGGGAACGGCTGGGCGGAGCTCAGCCGGGCCCAGGAGTTGGTCCGCGGCCTGCCCCCGTCGGTGGTGCACGCGGAGGTGCTCGCCGCCGCGGCCGGCTGGCTGGCGGTGCACGAACCGGGGCCCGACAACTACGTCACCGCCGAGCGCGCCGTGGAGCTGGCCAGACTGGTCGACGCGGCGGATCTGGAGCTCCACGCGCGCGTGACGCTCGGCGGGCTCATGATCAACTCCGGTGACATGGAGGGCGGCCTGACCGAGATGGCCGACGCCGCCGCCCGGGCCGTCGACGGCGGACACATCAGCGTGATCTCCCGCTGTTACATCAACCTGGCGTCCGCCCTGGAGAGTATCGGCCGCTCCGCCGAGGCCGTCGACGCGGCCCGCACGGGGGTGCGTGCGGCGGAGACCTTCGGGCTCGTGGACACCAAGGCGTGGACGTACGGGAACATGGCCGAGTCGCTGATCTCGCTGGGCCGCTGGGACGAGGCGCTGGAGGCGGCCCAGGAGGCCGAGCGGTTCGCCCAGGGCGCCAAGCCGCGCGGTGCGGCGGCCAACCGGCGGGCGCAACTCGCGCTCGACCGCGGCGACTGGGCGACCGCCCACGTCCAACACGCCGCGGCCCGCGCGTACTACGGCAGCCACGACCCGCAGCCGCAGTACACGATCACGATCGCCCGGCACGCCCTCACCCTCGCCGCCCACGACGGCGACATCGCGCGCGCCCGCGCCGTCCTCGTCGAAACGCTGGACGCGGGCATTCCGATCGGCACCCAGCGGTACGCCTGGCAACTGCTCCTCGCCGCCGCCACCGTGGAGGCCGACGCCCGCGGTCTGCCCGTGGCCGAACCGGGCCGCGAGGAGGTGCTGCACCGCATCTACCTGGCCGCCAAGCGGTTGGCGCAGCCGGTGCCGGTGTGGCAGGCGTTCGCGCTGATGGTCGCCGCCGAACTGCTGCGCGCCCAGGGCCGCGACACGCCCGCGCACTGGAGCGAGGTGGCCGCCGCCTTCGCGCCGCTCGATCGCCCGTACCAACTGGCCCAGGCCCGTTACCGATGGGCGGAGGCCCGCCTGACGGCGAGCGCCCCGCCGCCCGCCGGCCGCCCCGCCGGCGACCGCCCGGCCGACGTGCGCGCAGGCGCCGCGCCGGGGTCC
>NZ_JBEHZD010000073.1:0-20901 GCF_040240285.1 Streptomyces sp. HSW2009
ACCGCTCTGCGCGCCCGGGGGCGGGGGGGGCCGCCGGGGCCCCCCCCCCGCGCGGGCGGCCCCGGGTGGGGGGGGGCACCCGGGCCGCCCGCAGCGCCCCGGGGCGCCCCCCGCCCCCCCGGGGGGTCCGTCTCCCCGGGGTCGGCCTCCGTGGGATCGGCCGCGGGCGGCTCCGCCTCCCGGCTCGCCGGCTCGCCGCTCGCCGCCTCCCCGTGCCCCGCCCGCTCGTCCGCCGCCCGGGCCGGGGATGCCTCCCGTACCGAGGACGCCTCCCGTACCGAAGTCGCCTCCCGTGCCGCGGGCGCGCCCAGCTTCTCCCGTACCGAGGCGACGACGCCCGGCAGCAGCTCCAGGAACCGCTCCACGTCCGACTCGGCCGTGCCCACCGGGAGGGAGACGCGGATGTTGCCCTCCGAGAGCACGCCCATCGCACGCAGCACGTGACTGGGGGTCAGCGTGCTTGACGTGCACGAGGAACCGGACGAGACGGCGAACTCCGCCCGGTCCAGCGCGTGCAACAGGCTCTCGCCGTCCACGTACAGGCACGAGAAGGTGACCAGGTGCGGCAGTCGGCGCAGCGGGTCGCCGACCACCTCCACGTCCGGCACCAGTTCGGGCACCCGGGCCCGAATCCGGTTCACCAGGCCCCGCAGCCGCAGCGCCTCGGACGCGGCCTCCGCCCGTACCGCCCGCAGCGCGGCCGCAGCCGCCACCACGGCCGGGATGTTCTCGAACCCCGTGGAGCGGCCCGACTCCCGCTCGTCCACCGGGCCCTGCGGCGCGAACCGCACCCCCTTGCGGACCACGAGCAGCCCGACCCCCGCCGGCCCGCCCCACTTGTGCGCGCTCGCCGTGAGCAGCGACCAGCCGCCGGCCACCGGGCCCCACGCCAGCGACTGGGCCGCGTCCACCAACAGCGGCACCCCGGCCGCCCGGCAGACCTCGGCGACCTCGCCGACCGGCTGCTCCGTGCCCACCTCGTGGTTGGCCGACTGGAGGCAGGCGAGCGCGACCGGCTCGGCCGCTCCGCGCAGCGCGCCGGCGTACGCGTCGGGATCGACCCGCCCCGTACGGTCCACGGCCACCTCGGTCACCGTGCCGCCGGTGGTGGTGTGCGCGGTGGCCGCGTGCAGTACGGAGGAGTGTTCGACGGCCGAGACGACCAGGCCCCGCCCGACGCGCCGGCGGCCGGCCAGCGCGCCCGCGATGCCCTGGTGCACCGCGCGCGTCCCCGACGGCGTGAAGACCAACTCGTCGGGCCGGCAGCCGACCGCCTCCGCGGCGGTCTGCCGCGCCGCGTCCAACAGCAGCCGCG
This sequence comes from Streptomyces sp. HSW2009, assembly GCF_040240285.1. Classification (NCBI taxonomy): domain Bacteria; kingdom Bacillati; phylum Actinomycetota; class Actinomycetes; order Kitasatosporales; family Streptomycetaceae; genus Streptomyces; species Streptomyces sp. HSW2009. Next base: position 1,316 of record NZ_JBEHZD010000073.1, read on the forward strand.
CCCGCCGCCCCTCGCGGTGCAGCCTGGCCGGGTCGCTCCACCCCTCTTCCAGGGCGGCGAGCAGGGCCTGTCGGGCCACGGGGTGCGGGGGAGCGGCAGAGGCCGCGTCGAAGTAGGGCACGCGAAGACGCTAGACGACCGGCCGCCCGGACGCCGTAGCGCCGCTCACGCGCGCCGGGCGCCCCGGGGACGAGCAGCCCCCGTCGCCCACTCGATACGCCCCCACCCATCCCGGGCGTGTCGCCCGGACCCGCCCCAGCCGCTGCGTCCGACCGGCGGACACCCATGCGACAGGGCATGACACCCCCGACAGGGCACGACACCCACGGCAGGCGGGACAGGCGCGATCGACAGGCGAGAGACAGGCGCGACACGCCCACCCCCACACATACCGCCACCCCACACCCGCCACCCCACACCCAGCACCCCGCGACACGCCCACCATCGCCGCGCCCGACGCCCGCAGCCGCCCCCGGGCCCGCCGCCGGGCAGCCGGCCCCGAGGTCAGTCCCGACCTCCGCCCCGACACCGGCCGCGGGCCGCGCCGTACGGGCCCCCAACCCCCGCCAGACCCCCGCCGAGCCCCTGTCGGAACGGGGCCGGACCCGCGCCCGACCCGCGCACCCGCCCTCCGTGGCGGCCTGGTCACACGGGTGGGAGCGGGCCCGATCCGGGGATGGGCGCGGGCCCGGCGCGGGGGCTTCCAGCACACCGTCAGATGCCGCCCGGAGCCGGCCGTTCCACCCCTTCGGGCCCCAGACCGGCGCGTTGGGCACCCTCCCCGCGCGACCTCAAATAGCGTCCAGTAGGGTTTGGTCCGCATAAACATCCAAACCCCTGCCCGCAGCGGGCCGGCGCCCGACCAGCGAGACGGCCGCAGCCGGCCGCACGGGCGAGACTCTCGGGAAGGCGCTACGTGAGTCCCAACGGCTCCGACCGCTCGTCGCGGCGCCCGATGCGGCGGAAGCTGCCGCAGGCGCTGGCCGCGGGCCTGGTCCTCGCGACCGCTACCGGTTGCACATCCAAGGACTTCCCCCGCCTCGGAATGCCCACCCCCGTCACGGAGGAGGCGCCGCGGATTCTCTCCCTGTGGCAGGGCTCCTGGGCGGCAGCACTCGCCACAGGCGTGCTGGTCTGGGGCCTGATCCTGTGGAGCGTCATTTTCCACCGGCGCAGCAGGACCAAGGTCGAGGTACCTCCGCAGACGCGATACAACATGCCCATCGAGGCGCTGTACACCGTCGTGCCGCTGGTCATCGTCTCGGTGTTGTTCTACTTCACCGCGCGCGATGAGAGCGAGCTGCTCAAGACCTCCAAGAAGCCTGACCACGTCATCAACGTCGTGGGCTACCAGTGGAGCTGGGGCTTCAACTACATGGAGAACGTGGACGGTGACCTGTCCACACCGTCGAAGACCCCCAAGGAGGTCGCCGGCATCCCCGACCGGATGCTGAAGGCCGTGCCCAAGGGCGCCGAGGGCGTGTACGACCAGGGCATCCCGGGCGACCGTAACCCGGACAAGGGCTGGCCGGGCCCGACGCTGTGGCTGCCGAAGGGCGAGACCGTCCAGTTCGTGCTCACCTCGCGCGATGTCATCCACTCGTTCTGGGTCATCCCGTTCCTGATGAAGCAGGACGTCATCCCGGGCCACACGAACCGATTCGAGGTGACTCCGAACAAGGAGGGCGTCTTCATGGGCAAGTGTGCCGAGCTCTGCGGCAAGGACCACTCCCGGATGCTCTTCAACGTCAAGGTGGTCTCCCCGGAGGAGTACCGGAAGCACCTGAAGGACCTGGCGAAGAAGGGTCAGACCGGATACCTCCCGGCAACCATTAAGCAGACGGACGCCGCCAAGAACGCGGAGACCAAGAACCAGTGAGCATCCTCAACGAACCTCAGGGTGCCGCCGCCGACACGGCCAAGGCAGCACCACCCGAGTACCGGAAAGCCCCCGGCAGTGCCGTGGTGAAGTGGCTGACCACCACCGATCACAAGACGATCGGCACGATGTACCTGGTCACCTCGTTCGTGTTCTTCATCATCGGCGGTCTGATGGCGCTCCTCATGCGCGCCGAGCTGGCCCGTCCGGGTACGCAGATCATGTCGAACGAGCAGTTCAACCAGGCGTTCACGATGCACGGCACGATCATGCTGCTGATGTTCGCGACGCCGCTGTTCGCCGGATTCGCCAACTGGATCATGCCGCTGCAAATCGGCGCGCCCGACGTGGCGTTCCCGCGGCTGAACATGTTCGCCTACTGGCTCTACCTGTTCGGCTCGCTCATCGCGGTCGCCGGGTTCCTCACCCCCAACGGTGCGGCCGACTTCGGCTGGTTCGCCTACTCCCCGCTGTCGGACGCGGTCCGCTCGCCGGGCGTCGGCGCCGACATGTGGATCATGGGCCTGGCCTTCTCCGGCTTCGGCACCATCCTCGGCTCGGTCAACTTCATCACCACGATCATCTGCATGCGCGCTCCCGGCATGACGATGTTCCGCATGCCGATCTTCACCTGGAACGTGCTGCTCACCGGTGTGCTGGTGCTGCTCGCCTTCCCGGTGCTCGCCGCCGCCCTCTTCGCGCTGGAAGCGGACCGTAAATTCGGGGCGCATATCTTCGACGCGGCCAATGGCGGCGCATTGCTCTGGCAACACCTCTTCTGGTTCTTCGGCCATCCAGAGGTGTACATCATCGCCTTGCCGTTCTTCGGCATCATTTCCGAGGTCATTCCGGTCTTCAGCCGTAAGCCGATGTTCGGCTACATCGGTCTGGTGGCCGCGACGATCGCCATTGCCGGTCTTTCGGTGACGGTCTGGGCGCACCACATGTACGTCACAGGTGGCGTGCTCCTACCGTTCTTCTCCTTCATGACCTTCCTTATCGCGGTGCCAACCGGTGTGAAGTTCTTCAACTGGATCGGCACCATGTGGAAGGGAAGTCTGAGTTTCGAGACTCCCATGCTGTGGGCCGTCGGCTTCCTGATCACCTTCACCTTCGGTGGTCTGACCGGTGTCATCCTGGCCTCGCCGCCGATGGACTTCCACGTCTCCGACTCGTACTTCGTCGTCGCGCACTTCCACTACGTCATCTTCGGCACCGTGGTGTTCGCGATGTTCTCCGGATTCCACTTCTGGTGGCCGAAGTTCACCGGCAAGATGCTCGACGAGCGGCTCGGCAAGATCACCTTCTGGACGCTGTTCATCGGCTTCCACGGCACGTTCCTGGTGCAGCACTGGCTGGGCGCCGAGGGCATGCCCCGCCGGTACGCCGACTACCTCCACGCAGACGGCTTCACCACGCTGAACACCATCTCCACGATCAGCTCGTTCCTGCTCGGCCTGTCGATGCTGCCGTTCTTCTACAACGTGTGGAAGACCGCCAAGTACGGCAAGAAGGTCGAGGTCGACGACCCGTGGGGCTACGGCCGTTCGCTGGAGTGGGCGACGTCCTGTCCGCCGCCGCGGCACAACTTCCTCACGCTGCCGCGCATCCGCTCCGAATCCCCCGCGTTCGACCTGCACCACCCTGAGATCGCGGCGCTCGACCAGTTGGAGAACGTCGGGCACACCGAAGAGAAGGCCCTCGCGGGTGGCAAGGAGGCCGGCAAGTGAAGATCCAAGGCCGGATGTTCATCTGGCTCGCCGTCTTCATCCTCGCCATGGCGATCGTCTATGGCGTGTGGTCGAAGGAGCCGGTCGGCACGACCGCCCTGTCCCTGTCGTTCGGTCTGAGCATCATGATCGGCTACTACCTGGCGTTCACTGCGCGCCGGGTGGACACCGGGGCGCAGGACAACAAGGACGCCGACGTCGCTGACGACGCCGGTGAGCTGGGCTTCTTCAGCCCGCATAGCTGGCAGCCGCTGTTCCTCGCGGTGGGTGGCGCGTTCGCCTTCCTCGGCGTCATCTTCGGCTGGTGGCTGATGTACTTCTCGGCCCCGATCATCCTGATCAGCATCTTCGGCTGGGTCTTCGAGTACTACCGCGGCGAGAACCGCACCCAGTAGGGAGCACCCCGCCGCACGAGGCCCGGACACCCCATCGGGGGAGTCCGGGCCTCTCGCGTACCCCGGTCCGTACCGCGCCGGGCAACGCCCCTCGTTTGCGCCGCTGCGCGCGCCGAATCCGGCCCGCGTTCTTAGCGTGTGGTCATGAACCACACCTCTCGCAATCGAATACCCATCCGCTGCGCCCTCCTGGTGACGCCGCTGGCGATAGGCGCCGTGGCCTGCGGCGGTTCAGGCACCGATCCGCTGGCGGACAAGCCCTACGACGCGGCGGAACAGATCGCCTTCAGCGGCGGTCCGAAGGGCCGCGCGGCCGACCCCGACGAGCCGCTGGAAGTCACCGCCAAGGGTGGCGACAGCCGCATCACCGACGTGACGGCCACCGACGCCACCGGCCGGTACCTGCGCGGGGAACTCACCCCCGACGGCAAGCGGTGGCGCTCCACGGCGCCGCTGGCCGCCGGCGCCCACTACACCCTCCGGGTGAGCACCGAGAACGCCGACGGCCGGCCGGGCCGCAAGACCATCGGGTTCAACACCGCCCCCGCCGACCGACTGCTCCGGGTGCGCTTCGGCCCCGACAGCGGCACCTACGGCGTCGGCCAGCCCATCACCGCCGAGCTGAGCGTCCCGGTCAAGGGCCGCGCCGCGCGGGCCACCGTCGAACGCGCCCTCCGCGTCCACTCCCAGCCCGTCGTCGAGGGCGCCTGGCACTGGGTCAACGACCGCACCCTGCACTACCGCCCGCGCGCCTACTGGCCCGCCAGGGCCACCGTCACCGCCCGCAGCAACCTGGAGGGCATCAAGGTCGCCGACGGGCTCCACGGGGGCCCCGCACGGCCCCTGACGCTGCACACCGGGGCCCGGATCGAGGCCGTCACGGACGCCTCGGCCCACCAGATGGTCGTCAAGCGCGACGGCAAGACGATCCGCACCATCCCGGTCACCACCGGCAAACCCGGCTTCGCCACCCGCAACGGGGTCAAGGTGGTGCTCGCCAAGGAGTCCTTCGTCCGGATGCGCGGCACCAGCATCGGCATCGCCGAAGGCAGCGCCGACTCCTACGACCTGCCGGTGCACTGGGCCACCCGGGTCACCTGGAGCGGCGAGTACGTGCACGCCGCGCCCTGGTCCTCCGGCTCGCACGGGGCGGCCAACGTCAGCCACGGCTGTACGGGCATGAGCTCCGCCAACGCGCAGTGGTTCTTCGACCTGGTCCGCCCGGGCGACCTCGTCGCCGTGGTCGGCAGCGGCGGGTCCACCATGACGCCGTTCGACAACGGCTTCGGCGACTGGAACCTGTCCTGGGACGCCTGGCGCAAGGGCAGCGCCCTCAGCGCGGGCGTGCGCGAGGGCAGCGGCCCGGCCGACGCGGCCCGGCTGCGCCCGGCCGTCTGACCCGTGCGCCCGGCCGCCCCGATCGGCCCAACCAGGACCCACCCGGCGTAACGGCCGTGCCCCGGCCCGCCGGTCACGGCCCGGACCCGGTCCACCAGCCACGCCAGCGGAGGGGAGGAGGAGACGCGCCGAGGGGCCCACCGCAGTTCAGCGATGGGCCCCTCGGTCCTGTGGCGCCCGCGGACCGCGCGGGCCCGCGCCCGGCCTGCTCAGGCCCGTACGGCCGACTTCTCGTGGCGCAGCAGACCGGCCAGGGCGTCGGCCAGCGCCACCGGGTCGACCGGCAGCGTCACGGCGGCCTCGGCGCGGCTCCAGGTGGCCAGCCAGGCGTCCTGCGGGCGGCCCATGAGCAGCAGCACCGGCGGGCACGCGTAGATCTCGTCCTTGATCTGCCGGCAGACGCCCATGCCGCCGGCGGGCGCCGTCTCGCCGTCCAGCACGCACACGTCGATCCCGCCGACCTCCAGGGCTTCGAGCACCGCGGGCAGCGTGGCGCACTCCAGATACTCGACCTCGGGGACGTCCGCCGCCGGCCGCCGGCCGGCCGCCAGCCTGACCTGCTCGCGGGTGCCCGCGTCATCGCTGTAGACCAGCACCGTGGCAGTGGGCCGCATTCTTACCTCCAGGCAGGTGGACGGCACGTTACGGAGTGGGTCCGTGGGGCGGATGCTACTGCGCCCGGGGCCGCCGGGAGGAGGGGGCGTACGGACCCGGGATCGGCCCGACGCACCGTCAGAAGGCTTGGCGGGCGGAACGCGTAGCGGAGCGAGGGCTACCGTTTCGCTCCTTCGGGGGACCTTCGCAATAGGCCGTACGAGCCGCTTGAACAGCCTTGACACTCCGAACGGGACCCCCCGAGGTGAGGGCGGGATAAGCGACCGACATAATGTCGGTCGTGGCGACAGCAACAGCAACAGATACCGGGCACGCGCACCCGTCGGTCAACCGGCCGAACCTCACCAGCGTCGGAACCATCATCTGGCTGAGTTCCGAGCTGATGTTCTTCGCGGCCCTCTTCGCGATGTACTTCACCCTCCGATCGGTGACCGGGGCCGAGCACTGGAAGGAAATGGCCGATGCGCTGAACTTCCCGTTCTCTGCCACGAACACCACGATCCTGGTGCTCTCCTCCCTCACCTGCCAGCTCGGCGTCTTCGCCGCCGAGCGCGGCGACGTGAAGAAGCTGCGCATGTGGTTCGTGATCACCTTCGTGATGGGTGCGATCTTCATCGGCGGTCAGGTCTTCGAGTACACCGAGCTGGTCAAGCACGAGGGCCTGTCGCTCTCGTCGGACCCGTACGGCTCGGTCTTCTACCTGACCACCGGCTTCCACGGGCTGCACGTGACGGGCGGACTCATCGCGTTCTTGCTGGTCCTGGGCAGGACGTACGCGGCTAAGAGGTTCACGCACGAGCAGGCGACGGCGGCCATCGTCGTGTCGTACTACTGGCACTTCGTCGACGTCGTCTGGATCGGCCTCTTCGCCACGATCTACATGATCAAGTAACCGGTCCCGCACCGGACCCGCGTTTCACCAGAGACGCAGCCAGAAGCATCGACGCAGAAGATCCTGACACCGGGGTAATCCGTGAAAAAGCTCTCCGCACGACGGCGCCATCCGCTGGCGGCGCTCGTCGTCCTACTCTTCGCGCTGGCGGCCACAGGGGGGCTTTACGCCGCGTTCGCGCCGGCGGACAAGGCCAAGGCCGACGAGGCCCAGACCTCCCTCGCCATCGACGAGGGCAAGAAGCTCTACGCCGTGGGCTGCGCAAGCTGCCACGGCACTGGGGGCCAAGGCACATCTGACGGTCCGACCCTGGTAGGCGTCGGCGCCGCCGCCGTGGACTTCCAGGTGAGCACCGGCCGCATGCCGGCCCAGCAAAACGGTGCCCAGGTGCCGAAGAAGCCGAAGGTGTACACCGCGGCCGAGACCGAGCAGCTCGCGGCGTACGTCGCCTCGCTCGGTGCCGGCCCGGAAACGCCGTCCAAGAGCCAGTACAGCCTCGACGGTACGGAGGACTCTGCCAATGGTGGGCAGCTCTTCCGTTCGAACTGTGCCCAGTGCCACAATTTCTCCGGCAAGGGCGGGGCACTGAGCAACGGCAAGTACGCGCCCCCTCTTGACGGTGTGAGCCCGAAGCACATCTACGAGGCCATGCAGACCGGCCCGCAGAACATGCCGTCTTTCCCCGACTCGGTCATGCCCGAGAAGGAAAAGAGGGACATCATCGCCTACCTCGACAAGGTCAACAGCGACGACACCGAGAGCCCTGGTGGTTTCCAACTGGGTGGACTCGGCCCGGTGGCTGAGGGCTTGTTCGCCTGGGTGTTCGGCCTGGGCGCCCTGGTCGCCATCACCATTTGGGTCGCAGCCCGGACCACGAAGGCCAAGAAGTCATGAGCAGCCAAGACAACTCAGAAGAGAACCTGCCACAGCAGCAGGAAGACACCGAGGGCGGTGCGCTGGCGACCCGGGACGACCCGTTCGCCAACCCGGGGCTGCCCCCGCACGAGCACCGTGTGCAGGACATCGACGAGCAGGCCGCCAAGCGTTCCGAGCGCGTGGTCGCCGGCCTGTTCACGCTCTCGATGCTGTCCACCATCGGCTTCATCGCCTCGTACGTCTCGTTCCCGGTCGACAAGATCGTCTATGTCTTCCCGATCGGGCACGTCAGCGCGCTCAACCTGTCGCTGGGCCTGACCCTGGGACTGGCGCTGTTCTGCATCGGCGCCGGTGCCATTCACTGGGCCCGCACGCTGATGACCGATGTCGAGGTGCCCGAGGAACGGCACGACATCGAGGCCAGCCCCGAGGTGCGCGAGGAGGTGCTCGCCGGCTTCCGGGACGGTGCCCGCGAGTCCGACCTCGGCCGTCGCAAGCTGGTCCGCAACACCCTGATCGGCGCGCTGGCCATGGTGCCGCTCACCGGTCTGGTGCTGCTGCGCGACCTCGGCCCGCTGCCGGGCACCAAGCTCCGGCACACCAAGTGGGCCAAGGGCAAGATGCTCATCAACGAGAACACCCATGAGCCGCTGCGCCCCGAGGACATCGCCGTTGGATCGCTGGTCTTCGCCATGCCCGAGGGCATGAGCGAGGAGGACCACGACTTCAACAACGAGATCGCCAAGGCAGCGCTCATGATCATCCGGCTCCAGCCGGAGGACATCAAGAACAAGCGCGAACTTGACTGGTCGCACGAGGGCATCGTCGCGTTCTCCAAGGTCTGCACCCACGTGGGTTGCCCGATCAGCCTCTACGAGCAGCAGACGCACCACGTGCTGTGCCCGTGCCACCAGTCGACCTTCGACCTGACCGACGGCGGTCGCGTGATCTTCGGCCCGGCCGGCCACGCACTGCCGCAGCTTCGGATCACGGTCAATGACAAGGGCTACCTTGAGGCTCTGGGCGACTTCGCGGAGCCCGTCGGTCCTGCCTACTGGGAGCGCGGATGAGTACTGCAACTGACACTCGGCGCAAGCAGGCCCCAGCAGGCGAGCGCGTCGCCGACTGGGCCGACAGCCGACTCGGTATTTACGGCCTGGCCAAGGCCAACATGCGGAAGATCTTCCCGGACCACTGGTCCTTCATGTTGGGTGAGGTCTGCCTCTACAGCTTCATCATCATCATCCTCACGGGTGTCTACCTGACGATGTTCTTCAACCCCAGCATGGGCGAGGTCGTCTACGACGGCCCCTACGTCCCCATGCAGGGGATTCGGATGTCGGAGGCGTACGAGTCGACGCTGAAGATCAGCTTCGAGGTCCGCGGTGGTCTGCTGATCCGGCAGATCCACCACTGGGCCGCGCTGATCTTCGTCGGCAGCATGTTCGTGCACATGATGCGGGTCTTCTTCACCGGCGCGTACCGCAAGCCGCGTGAGATGAACTGGGTCTTCGGCTTCCTGCTGCTGGTGCTCGGCCTCTTCACCGGCCTCACCGGCTACTCGCTCCCCGACGACCTGCTCTCGGGCACCGGCGTCCGGTTCACCCAGGGTGCGATCCTGTCGGTGCCGCTGGTCGGTACGTACCTGTCGATGTTCCTGTTCGGCGGCGAGTTCCCCGGACACGACTTCGTCGGCCGGTTCTACTCGATCCACATCCTGCTGCTGCCCGGCATCATGCTGGGCCTGGTCGTGGCGCACCTCATCATGGTGTTCCTGCACAAGCACACCCACTGGGCGGGCCCCGGCAAGACCAACACCAACGTGGTGGGCACGCCGTTCCTGCCGGTGTACATGGGCAAGGCCGGAGGCTTCTTCTTCCTGGTCTTCGGTGTCATCGCGGCCATCGCCGCGGTCGCCACCATCAACCCGGTGTGGGCCATCGGCCCGTACCGACCAGATCAGGTGTCCACCGGTGCCCAGCCCGACTGGTACCTCGGCTTCGCCGAGGGTCTGATCCGAGTGATGCCTGGCTGGGAGATCAACGCCTGGGGGCACACCCTCGTCCTGGGTGTCTTCATCCCGCTGGTGATCTTCCCGCTGGTGCTGCTGGCCATCGCGGTGTACCCGTTCGTCGAGTCCTGGGCCACCGGCGACCAGCGCAACCACCACCTGCTGGACCGGCCGCGCAACACGCCGACCCGTACCGGCTTCGGCGTCGCCTGGATCACCACGTACCTGACGATGCTCGTCGCGGGTGGAAACGACCTGTGGGCCACCCACTTCCACCTGTCGATCAACGCCATCACCTGGTTCTCGCGGATCGCGTTCTTCGTGCTGCCGGTGGTGACGTTCATCGTCACCAAGCGGATCTGCCTGGGTCTCCAGCGGCGCGACAAGGAGAAGGTGCTGCACGGCCGCGAGTCGGGCATCATCAAGCGGCTGCCGCACGGCGAGTTCATCGAGGTGCACGAGCCGCTGTCGCAGGACCAACTGCACACGCTCACCGCGCACGACCAGTACAAGCCGCTGGAGCTCGAACCCGAGGTGGACGAGAACGGCGTGGCGCGCAAGCCCAGCCGGTCCGAGAAGCTGCGGGTCAAGCTCTCCAAGGGCCTGTACGGCGAGGACAGCCAGATCGCCAAGCCGACCGCCGAGGAGTACAAGGAGATCACGAGCGGCCACGGTCACCACTGATCCCTTCCTGATCACCTGCTGATCGCCACAGCGAGAACCCCGTCCGATGGTTGGACGGGGTTCTTCGCCGTTCCGGGCCCTGGATAGGGTGGCTCGCAAAGCCGACCCACCCACCAGGAGCGTGGACCATGAACGTTGCGACCCCGACAGGCGGCGACAGCGGGACGGCCCACACCTGGCCGGGCGTCCTGCGCACCCTGCTCGCCGGTCAGGACCTGGCCGCCGACGCCTCCGCCTGGGCCAGGGACCGGATCATGCGGGGCGCGGCGAGCGACGCCCAGATCGCCGGGTTCGCGGTCGCGCTGCGGGCCAAGGGCGAGACGGTCGACGAGGTCGCCGGCATGGTCCGCGCGATGTACGCGCACGCCAAGCTCATCGAGGTGCCGGGGCCCACCGTGGACATCGTCGGCACCGGGGGCGACGGGGCCAAGACGGTCAACATCTCCACCATGTCCTCGATCGTCGTCGCCGGCACCGGCGCCCGGGTCGTCAAGCACGGCAACCGGGCCGCCTCCTCGGCCAGCGGCGCGTCCGACGTGCTGGAGAAACTGGGTGTCAGCCTGGACCTGACGCCGGCACGGGTGGCCGAGGTCGCCGAGCAGGCGGGCATCACGTTCTGTTTCGCCGTCAAGTTCCACCCCTCGCTGCGGCACGTGGCGACCGCCCGCGGTGAGTTGGGCATCCCCACCACGTTCAACTTCCTCGGCCCGCTGACCAACCCGGCCAAGGTCACCGCCCAGGCCACCGGCGTGGCCGACCCGCGGATGGCGCCGATCCTGGCCGGGGTGCTGGCCGCCCGCGGCACCAGCGCCCTGGTCTTCCGCGGCGACGACGGCCTGGACGAGCTGACCACCACCGCCACCTCACGGATCTGGGAGGTACGGGACGGGGCCGTGCGGGAGCAGCGCTTCGACCCCAGGGACGTCGGCATCGAACTGGTCCCGGTGGAGGCCCTGCGCGGCGCCGACGCCTCGTACAACGCGGACGTGGCCCGGCGGCTGCTGGCCGGCGAGCGCGGTCCGGTGCGGGACGCCGTGCTGCTGAACTCGGCTGCGGCACTGGTCGCCCTGGACGGCGTGGCCGGCGCCGACACCGGAGCCGCCGCGGAGTCGGCGGCCCGCTTCGAGGCGGGCGACCGGGATGCGGAACGGGGAGCAGGAGACGTAGTCGAGACCGACCTGGTGGAAGAAGTGCACCGAGTCGGGGTCGCCGCCGTGTTCGCCACAGACGCCGAGCTTGAGGTCGGGGCGGGTGGCCCGACCGGCCTCGGCGGCCGAGCGCACCAGCGAGCCCACGCCGTCCCGGTCGATCGTCTCGAACGGGCTGACGCCGAAGATGCCCTTCTCCAGGTAGGCGGTGAAGAAGCTGGCCTCCACGTCGTCCCGGGAGAAGCCCCACACGGTCTGCGTGAGGTCGTTGGTGCCGAAGGAGAAGAAGTCGGCCGACTCGGCGATCTGGCCGGCGGTCAGCGCGGCCCGGGGCAGTTCGATCATGGTGCCGAGGGTCAGCTTGAGGTCCACGCCGTGCGCCTGCTCGACCTCGGCGATGACCTGCGCGGCCTCCTCGCGCACGATCTCCAGCTCCTGCACGGTGCCGACCAGCGGGATCATGATCTCCGCGCGCGGGTCGCCCTTGGCGTCCTTGCGCGCGGCAGCCGCCTCGGCGATGGCCCGTACCTGCATGGCGAACAGCCCGGGGATGACGAGGCCGAGGCGCACTCCGCGCAGGCCCAGCATCGGGTTCTGCTCGTGCAGCTTGTGCACCGCCTGGAGCAGGCGCAGGTCGTTCTCGTTGGCGTCCTGACGGGCCTCGGCGAGCGCCACCCGCACCGAGAGCTCGGTGATGTCGGGCAGGAACTCGTGCAGCGGCGGGTCGAGCAGCCGCACGGTCACCGGCAGCCCGTCCATCGCCTCGAACAGCTCGATGAAGTCGGTCTGCTGGAGCGGCAGCAGGTCGCCGAGCGCGGCCTCGCGGTCGGCCTCGGTGTCGGCCAGGATCAGCCGCTCGACCATCTCGCGGCGCTCGCCGAGGAACATGTGCTCGGTGCGGCACAGGCCGATGCCCTGGGCACCGAACCGGCGGGCGCGTGCGGCGTCCTCCGCGTTGTCGGCGTTGGCCCGCACCCGCAGCCGCCGGACCCGGTCGGCGTAGGCCATGATCCGGTGCACGGCCCCGACCAGCTCGTCGGCGTCGTCGGCACCGGCGTGCATGCGGCCCTCGAAGTACTCGACGACGGGCGAGGGCACGACGGGCACCTCACCGAGGTAGACCTTGCCGGAGGAGCCGTCGATGGAGACGACGTCGCCCTCCTGCACGACGGTGCCGTCCGACGTGGTCAGACAGCGCCGCTTGGTGTCCACCTCAAGCTCTTCGGCGCCGCACACACAGGTCTTGCCCATACCCCGGGCGACGACGGCGGCGTGCGAGGTCTTGCCGCCGCGGGAGGTGAGGATGCCCTCGGCGGCGATCATGCCGTTGAGGTCGTCGGGGTTGGTCTCGCGACGGATCAGGATGACCTTCTCGCCCGAGCGCGACCACTTGACCGCGGTGTACGAGTCGAAGACGGCCTTGCCGACGGCCGCGCGGGGCGAGGCGGCGATGCCCCGGCCGATCTTCTCCGCGGCGGCGCTCTCGTCGAAGCGGGGGAACATGAGCTGCGCGAGCTGGGCGCCGTTGACCCGCTGGAGCGCCTCGGCCTCGTCGATCAGGCCCTGGTCGACCAGTTGGGTGGCGATGCGGAAGGCGGCGCCCGCGGTGCGCTTGCCGACCCGGGTCTGGAGCATCCACAGCTTGCCGCGCTCGATGGTGAACTCGATGTCGCACAGGTCCTTGTAGTGCGTCTCCAGCGTCTCCATGATCTGCATCAGCTCGTCGTAGGACGACTTGTCGATGTCTTCGAGGTCGGCGAGCGGCACGGTGTTGCGGATGCCGGCCACCACGTCCTCGCCCTGGGCGTTTTGGAGGTAGTCGCCGTAGACGCCCTGCTGGCCGCTGGCGGGGTCGCGGGTGAAGGCGACGCCGGTACCCGAGTCGGGGCCGAGGTTGCCGAAGACCATGGAGCAGACGTTGACGGCGGTGCCGAGGTCGCCGGGGATGCGCTCCTGGCGGCGGTAGAGCTTGGCCCGGTCGGTGTTCCACGAGTCGAAGACGGCCCGTACGGCCAGGTCCATCTGCTCGCGCGGGTCCTGCGGGAAGTCGCGGCCGGTCTCCTTGGCGACGATGCCCTTGAACTCGTCCACCAGCTTCTTCAGGTCGCCCGCGTCGAGGTCCACGTCGACGGTGACGCCCTTGGCGTGCTTGGCGCCCTCCAGCGCCTCCTCGAAGAGCTCGCCGTCCACGCCGAGGACGGTCTTGCCGAACATCTGGATGAGGCGGCGGTAGGAGTCCCACGCGAACCGCTCGTCACCGGCCTGGCCGGCGAGGCCGGTCACCGATGCGTCGGAGAGCCCGATGTTGAGGACGGTGTCCATCATGCCGGGCATGGAGAACTTGGCGCCGGAGCGCACCGAGACCAGCAGCGGGTCGTCCGCCTGGCCGAGCTTCTTGCCCATGGTGGTTTCGAGGGCGGAGAGGTGCGCACTCACCTCGTCCCGCAGTGCCGACGGCTCCTCACCACTGTCGAGGTAGACCTTGCACGCCTCGGTGGTGATGGTGAACCCGGGAGGGACGGGCAGACCGAGGTTGGTCATCTCGGCCAGGTTCGCGCCCTTGCCGCCCAGCAGATCCTTCAGGTCCTTGTTGCCCTCGGTGAAGTCGTAGACGAACTTCTGGGACTCAGGCTGTACGTGGGGATCGTTGTTTTCCGACACGGTTCTCGACACCTCGCTGAGGTACCCCCGGACGTGGGTCCGGGAGACGGCTGCCCTGACGGCGGGGAGCGTACCCAGATCGAAGGTTCATGGGTATGTCCACTCTCCGGTCATTCGGCCGTAACTGGGTGGCCGCCACGAGATCGAAAGTGATCCACACCACGAGACCTGTGATCCATCGATATGTTGACGCTCCGGAACATGCCTTCAGGCCCCGAAGGCACGGTGTCCGTATGGCCCGATTTTCGGCACGTACGGCGACGCTCCGCAAGCGGAGCGCAGTCACCCGTACGACTGTCGAACCCATCAGGGGTGGCACTGAGTGCCACGCATTGGAGAGGTGTGAGCGCTCAGAAGCACAACTGGATCAACAAATGAGCATGCTCATTTGAGCAAACCATCGATCACACGTGGCGAGAATCACGCCCCCCGCGGACCGGAAATCACCCGCCGGACGTATCCAGCTCGGCTTCGGCGCCCACGAAGGCGGCGTCGTAGGGATCATTGAGCCAGCCGTCGGGCAGAACCACGCGGTTTCGGCCAGATGTCCGACCGCGCGGGCCGTCAGCACCCGCAGGCCAGGGCTGATCGAGGTCCAGATCGCTCATCAGAGCGGCCAGTTCGTCCAGCGATGAGGCGACCGCGAGCCGCTTCCGCATCTCCGAACCCACCGCAAAGCCCTTGGTGTACCAGGCGACGTGCTTACGGAAGTCGATGACGCCCCGCGCCTCGTCCTCAAGCCACTCCCCGAGCAGCTCGGCATGGCGCAGCATCACCCGTGTGACCTGGCGCAATGTGGGTGCGGCGAACCCGGTGGGGCCGCTCGGAAGCGCCTCCCAGGCGCGGCCCGCACCGGCCCCGGAACCCTGCCGCACCCCGCTGTCGCCGCCCTGGGTGGCACCGGGTGTCGCCTGCTGGCCGAAGGCGGCCACCAGATCGCCGAACAGCCAGGGCCGGCCGAGGCAGCCGCGCCCCACCACGACCCCGTCACAGCCGGTCTTGCGCACCATCCGCAGGGCGTCGTCCGCCGACCAGATGTCCCCGTTGCCGAGCACCGGGATCTCCGGTACGGCCTCCTTCAGCCGGGCGATCGCCGACCAGTCGGCCTCGCCCCCGTAGTGCTGGGCGGCGGTCCGACCGTGCAGCGCGATGGCCCGTACGCCCTCTTCGACCGCGATCCGCCCGGCGTCCAGGTAGGTGAGGTGGTCGTCGTCGATGCCCTTGCGCATCTTCATGGTCACCGGCAGCTCACCGGCGCCGGCGACCGCCTCGCGCAGGATCGCGCGCAGCAGGTGCCGCTTGTACGGCAGCGCGGAGCCGCCGCCCTTGCGCGTCACCTTCGGCACCGGGCAGCCGAAGTTGAGGTCGATGTGGTCGGCCAGGTCCTCTTCCACGATCATGCGGACGGCCTTGCCGACGGTGACCGGGTCCACGCCGTACAACTGGAGGGAGCGGGGCTTCTCCGTACCGTCGAAGTGGATCAGCCGCATCGTCTTGGCGTCCCGCTCCACCAGCGCCCTGGTGGTGATCATCTCGCTGACGAACAGGCCCTGCCCACCGGAGAACTCCCGGCACAGAGTGCGGAAGGGCGCATTGGTGATGCCCGCCATGGGGGCGAGGATCACCGGGGGCACCACCGCGTGCGTACCGATGTACAGCGGCTGGGTCTCGACGGTCATCTGGGACGCGTCCCTTCCGGGTGTCAGGGGTGGGGGCAGACCTCCCATTGTCCCCCATCCGCGTGACGCGCTGCGGCGAGCGCGCCCGCCTTGGCCGACGCCCCCACCCGGCGCGGCCCCGCCGTGCCGCTTCCACTCTGCGCGCCTCCGCTCCGTCCGTCCGTCCCCGCCCCGCCCCGCCTGCTGCCGCTCTGCGCGCCTGCGTCCTGTGTACCTGCGCCCCGCCATGCCGCCTCCGCCCTGCGATCCCTGCTGCGCTCTGTGCGCCTGCGTCCCGCCCCGGTTCCTCACCGCCTGCTTACGCGACCCCGTGCCTCGTGGTGCCCCCGTGCCCGTGCCGTGCCTCCGCCCCGTCCGCCTTCGCGCGGCACGCCTCTGCTCCGCACGCTTCTGCTCCGCCTGCCTCCGCCCTGGCCGTCTCCGTGTCGCGCGTCGCCGCTGCTGTGGGGCGGCGTCTCCACGGCGGCGCTACCCGGGCGGCACCCTCTACGACGGCAGCGCTCCCCGCGTACGCGTACGGCGCGATCTACTCCGGTGCGTGTTACGCGTCCTGGTCGGCCTCGGTACGGGTGCGGGCGCGGGTACGCGTGCTGGTCGGCGCGGCCACGGAGCGGTGGGGGGAGGCGGGGTGAGGCCCGGGGCATGGCCGGGTCGGGTCAGGTCAGGTCGGATCTCGGAGGTCGGCTTGGGCCGCGAGCCGGTGAGGTACGGCCGCGGGGTCGGTGGGACGGGGTCACAGAGCGGTGGGGTGAATCGCGGGGCCGCGGAACGGTGCGGCAGGCGGGTGAGCCGGCGGACGGGGCCGCGGGGCCGGCGCAAGGGTGTTGCGGGGTACGGGGTACGGGCGGCGCTCACACCCCGGCCGGCTCGGCGGGGGCGCCCGCGGTGATCATTTCCTGGAGTTGTTCGAGGCGGTGCCTGGACTCCTCGTCCGAGGGCACGTAGACGATCATGCGCGGCCCGGGGCGGGGGCCGAGCCACGACACCTGGTAGTCGAGGT
The DNA here is from genome assembly GCF_040240285.1 of Streptomyces sp. HSW2009. Lineage (NCBI taxonomy): Bacteria > Bacillati > Actinomycetota > Actinomycetes > Kitasatosporales > Streptomycetaceae > Streptomyces > Streptomyces sp. HSW2009. The sequence goes on from NZ_JBEHZD010000073.1 coordinate 18,284, forward strand.
GCAGCAGGCCGACGTGGGTGTTGAGGAAGCGCTTGGTGCGCTCGGGGGCCACCCGCATCACCTCGTGCCGATCCCAGATCTCGCGGAACTCCGGCGACGCCTGCTGGAGCCGACCCAACATGTGCTTCCACGCCGGCTCCGTGATGTGCTCGGCCATCGCGGAACGGAACTTGGCCGCCATCGCCCGAATCACCTTGTCCCGGTCGACCAGCCCCTTCTTCCACTCCGGATGGGTGAAGGCCAGCCACATGCAGTTGCGTTCGTGCAGCTCCAGGGCGTCCATGTCGCACAGCAGGTTGCCGTAGGTGCTGTTGTACGCCAGCAGGTCGTACCGGCTGTTCTGGACGCAGGCCGGGAACGGCTCCAACTGCCGCATCATCACCCGGATCGGCTCGGTGACGGTCGAGCAGCGCGCGCCGGGCGCCGGATCGACCACCCCGGCGAGCGTGAACAGATGGGTGCGCTCGTTGCGGTCCAGGAGCAGCGCCCGTGCGATGGCGTCGAGCACCTGCGCCGACACGTGAATGTCCCGCGCCTGCTCCAGCCACGTGTACCAGGTGACGCCGACCGCCGAGAGCTGCGCGACCTCCTCACGGCGCAGCCCGGGCGTACGCCGCCGGACGCCGCGCGGCAGCCCCACCTGCTCGGGCGCTATGCGTTCGCGCCGGCTACGCAGGAATGCGGCCAGCTCATTGCGTCGCACAGCGCTCTCGGGCCCATAGGTGGTCATCGTCATGCTCCTAGAGTGCGCGATGCGCCATCCCGTTTCCAGGTACTGCTGATACCAGGATAAGAAGACTCTGGTACCCCTCTGCGCCACACAGGATCGTCAACCTTGTGAACCAGACCCGAGTGCGATCCACCACCCCACGACCCTCCTCCCCCGCAGCCCCCCGGCCCGCCGCCGCGTCCGAGCCCGCGACCACCGGCGCCCCACCCGGCGCCGCCGCCTCCGCGCTCAGCGGACTCGGGCTGTTCACCGTCCTGCTCGGCGCGGCCCTGCCGCTGATCGACTTCTTCATCGTCAACGTCGCCCTGTCAGCGATGGACCGCGACCTCCACGCCGGCCCCGCCGTCCTGGAACTGGTCGTCGCCGGGTACGGGGTGGCCTACGCCGTCCTCCTGGTGCTCGGCGGCCGGCTCGGCGACATGCTCGGCCGTCGCAAGCTCTTCCTCATCGGCATGGTCGCCTTCGGACTGACGTCGCTGGCCTGCGGCCTCGCCCCGACCGCCTGGACCCTGGTGGCCGCCCGCGTCGCCCAGGGCGCCGCCGCCGCGTTCATGCTGCCGCAGGTCCTCGCCACCATCCACGCCACCACCACCGGCCCCCGGCGCGCCCGCGCCATCGGCCTGTACGGGGCGACGGCGGGCCTGTCCATGGTCGCCGGACAGATCCTGGGCGGCGTCCTGGTCGCCGCCGACCTCTGGGGCACCGGCTGGCGCTCCGTCTTCCTGGTCAACGTGCCGGTCGCCCTGATCGGCCTCCTGCTGGCGCTGCGCACCGTCCCCGAGACCCGTTCCGACCGCCCCACCGACGTGGACATACCCGGCACCCTGCTGTTGGCCGTCTCACTGATCACGCTGCTCCTCCCGCTGACCGAGGGTCGGGCCGCGGGCTGGCCGCTGTGGACCTGGCTGCTGCTGGGCGCGTTCCCGATCGCGACCATCGCCTTCTACCTCGTGGAACACCGCGCGGAACGGGCCGGCCGCGTGCCACTGGTGCCGCCGAGCCTGTTCGCCCTCATCGGCCTCCGCCGTGGCCTGCTCCTGGTGCTGCCGTTCTCCGTCGGCTTCGGCGGCTTCATGTTCGTCATAGCCGTCGCCCTCCAGCAGGGCATGGACTACGGGCCTGTCGCCGCCGGCCTGGCCCTCGTCCCCATGGCCGTGGCGGTCTTCCTGGTCTCCCTGGCCGGCCCGCGGCTCGTGGCCAAGTTCGGCAGCCGGGTCGTCGCGGTGGGCGCCCTGATCCAGGGCCTCGGCATGACGATCGTCCTGCTGACCGTGGTCCACGGCTGGCCCGACCTCGGCGTCCCGGCCCTGGCCCCCGGCGTGGCGCTCGCCGGCATAGGCCAGGCCCTGCAACTGCCGGTCCTCTACCGGATCGTCCTCGCCGACGTCCCCGCCGACCGAGCCGGCGTCGGCAGCGGCGTCATGGTCACCACCCAACAGTCGGCCCTGGCCCTGGGCGTCGCCACCCTCGGCACGCTCTTCCTCTCCCGCACCACAGCAGTGGGCATGCGCGAAGCGCTGATCACCACCCTGGCGGCCCAACTCGCCATCATCGCCCTCACCGGTCTCCTGAGCCTGCGACTGCCTCGCACGGTCCGGTGAGTGGGTGCGCGTGGGTGCGTGGGCGTAGAGGGGCGGCCGTGTGGGGTGGCTGGAGTGGGGAGGGTGAGTGGCGCGTAGGTGGGGTGTGCGTGGGGTGGCTGGGTGGAGGGGCGGGGACGGGGCGGCTGGGTGGGGAGGGTGCGTGGCGTGGTTTGTGAGTGAGTGGCGCGCGCGTGGGGTGATGTGTGCGCTGGGTGGCTGGGGCGAGGGGGTGAGGAGGGGGTGGGGGGGAGGGAGGGGACGGGGGCGGGGAGGTGCGGGTGGCGTGGACGGAGCCGAGCAGGGCC